>JAAZFW010000412.1 GCA_012511525.1 Clostridiaceae bacterium | reverse complement strand
TCCCGGTGCCCAATGTCAGGTAGACGACATTGCTGGCGCCCTGGCAGGCGCCGCTCAGCCATTCCGCCAGCAGGGCCACCTGGGCGTCGTTGTCGATCCGGACCGGAAGGCCGGTGCGCGCCTCCAGCAGTTGGCGCAGCGGAACCTCCCGCCAGTTCAAGTTGCCGGCTGTCACCAGTCCTTTCTCCGGATCGACCGCGCCGGCAGTGCCGACCCCGATCCGGTCAACCGGCATTTGCCTGACGACGGCAGCGATCTGATCGGCCAGGGTTTTTGGATCGCCGACCACCGAAGGCAACGTTTCACGGCGCAGCAAAACACGGTTGGCATCGAAAAATCCGATCTTGACCGAGGTGCCGCCAATATCGATGCCGGCATACACCGTCATGAAACGGCAACCTGGCCTTCACCGCAGACACTGAGCGCTGGAGCCAGGTCGTCGCTATAGCCCGCCAGGTGCGCCAGCTGGCCGATCCGGATCGACCCGAGCCGGAGCAGCCGCATGCGCGCGGCCGGTGTCCGGCTGGCCATGTTGAAAACATCGTCCAGCGGGATCTGGAGTGCGGCCAGGTTGCGCACAGACTGGTCAAGATAACAGCTGCCGCCGCTCAAGGCGCCCTCCGGCGTTCGCTTGACCCCGTTTTTCACGATAACCGGATGGTTGGCAGCCTGGTAGACGCCGTCTGGGCAATGGGTCGGCATGGTGGAATCCGATACGAGCAGCATGCGGTCCGGGCCTTTAGCCTGGTAGATCAGGCGGATGATCGCCGGATGCAGGTGGTTGAGGTCGCATATCGCCTCGCAGAACACCGAGGGGTCAAGCAGGGCGGCCGTCAGGACCCCCGGTTCGCGGTGGTGGATGCCCCGGCTGGCGTTAAAGGTATGGCAGACGGAGTCGAATCCAGCCGCAAACGCCTCGCACGCCTGTTCGTAGGACGCATCCGTGTGGCCGGCCTGGACACGGATCCCCTGGTTTTGGAGCCAGGCGGCCAAGGCCGCGGCTCCGGGCAGCTCCGGAGCCAGCGTCACTTCCCTGATCAGGTCAAGGCTGGTACCGAACAGGCTCTGGAACCGGTCGATATCCGGCATAAGCAGCTGCGACGCGACCATCGCGCCCGGCCGTTTGGGGCTGAGGAACGGCCCTTCCATGTGAACGCCCTGGATCCTGGTTCCGCCCAGCTTTCCGTCCTGCTGCAATCGCATCGCCTCGCGCACGAACTGCAAATCGTCCCGCAGTTTGGCCGGGTCACCCGTCGACAGCGTCATCAGCATGTCCGTGACGCCGCAGGCGAACATCGCGTCCAGAAAACGCCTCAAGTCCGATAGCGACCTCTGGCCGGCGTCATAGCCGTCGCCGCCGTGGTTATGCAGGTCGAAAAGCCCTGGCACAAGCAAATCCACCGAATAGTCCGCCTGTGTCGATCGAGACAGGCCGGTGATGACATCGCCGGCAATCTCGACACAGACCTCCTGCTGCCAGCCGGACGGCAGCAGGGCCTTGCGGGCAAATAGTCTCATGTCAACCTCCCTCGCCGGTCAATCCAGGTAAACCTCCCGGCCCTGGCTGGCTGAATCGTAAATGCCCTGCAGCATCCGCTGCACGGTGATACCGTCCTCGATCGGCGACAGCGGCTTCTTGCCGTTCTGCAGGCAGTCGATGAAGTGGGCCAGCTCGGCCTCGAACCCGTTATACTTGGCGACGGTCGGTTGGTTGTCGGTCAAATACCCCTGTTCGTTCTCGCCGTAAATCATCAGCGGATCCAGCGTCGCTCCCGCTTTGGTGCCGCAAATCTGCGTATAGGCGTCCGGTTTGGCGTTGATCGCCCAGCTGGCCTCGACCAGCATCGAGGCGCCGTTGTCGAAATGGATGATCGCCGCGGCGGAGTCCTCGGTATCGAAAGCCGTCACATCGCGGTCCAGCGCAATCCAGCGGCCGACGCCCTTGGTCTGGTAGTTGCCGATTCGCCGTGAGACACTCGCGCTGATGCGTACCGGCCTGGGCTTGCCCATCAGGTACCAGGTGCGGTCGATGCAGTGCACGCCGATGTCGATCACCGGCCCGCCGCCGGATTTTTTCGTGTCTGTAAACCAGCCCAGCGGGGTGCCGCGACGACGGATATAGGCGGTCTTGGCGTAATAGATGTCGCCCAGCTCACCCGCTTCGATCATGTCGTGCAGCAGCTGCTGTTCGCCGCCGAAACGCGACACCATGGCCATCATGAAAGGAACCTGGGCCTTTTTGACGGCCTGTTCCATCTGCAGGGCATGCTCCAGGCAGTCGGCCATCGGCTTTTCGCACAGGATGGCTTTGCCGGCCTGGGCAGCCGCGATGGCCACAGGGGCGTGCGACCCGTTCCAGACGCAGATGTCGACCATGTCCAGCGCGCTGTTTGCCAGCATTTCCTCAACCGAGCCGAAGGCGGCCGGAATGCCGAACTTCGCCGCGGCATCCTGGGCACGCTGCCGGTTCAAGTCGGCGATGGCCACAATCTCGGCGCGGTCCTTCAAGGTGCTGTAAGCCGGCAGATGCGCCGACTGGGCGATGTTGCCGGCCCCGACAATCCCAATTCTGATCTTCTCCATGTTCTGTCCCATCTCTTTCCTGTTTATTTGGTGTATTCAACGGTTGTAACGGAAACGCGTGCCGGCCAGTCCGGCCCAGATCTCATCGCAGCGCGCGAGGGTTTTAGCCGATAAGGGTTCGCCGGTCAGGGCGGCGGCATTCTGCTCCAGCTGGGCGAGGCGGCTGACCCCCATGATGATGCTGGTGACTGCGCTTTGGGCGTCGCACCATTTCAGGGCCAGCGCCAGCAGCGAAATCCCTTCCTGCCGGGCCAATTCCTCCAGAGAGGCGACGGCGGCGAAATTCTCCTCAGACCAGTAGCGGTCCGCATAGGTCGCGTTAAGCGCGAAACGGGTGTTGCTTTCCGGCTGTCCCAGCTTATGCTTGCCGCTGAGCAGGCCTCCGGCGATCG
Organism: Clostridiaceae bacterium; assembly: GCA_012511525.1. Classification (GTDB taxonomy): domain Bacteria; phylum Bacillota; class Clostridia; order Saccharofermentanales; family UBA5734; genus JAAYBY01. The sequence continues at coordinate 851 of JAAZFW010000412.1, read as the reverse complement.
GGTTGTAGACCGCCAGCCCCATCGGGTGTGCCTGGATGCAGGGTACCAGCTCCGGTTCGATCCCCCTGGTCAGGACATTGTAGACATTCTGGGTCATCACCGGCGCGACATAACCGCGCTTGTCGCAGATGGCCATGATGTCGGCAATCTGCCAGGCTGCGTAGTTGCTGACCCCGATGTAGCGGATCTTGCCCCGCTGAACCAGACCCGACATGGTTTCCATGGTCTCCTCGAGCGCGGTCAGGTCATCCGGGGCATGCAGGTAATACAGGTCGACATAATCCGTGTTAAGCCGCTTGAGGCTGTTGTCGAGTGAAGACAGGATGTTGCGCCGGCTCAAACCCTCGCTGTTGGGGTCATCGCCCATGCGGCCGCGGACCTTGGTCGCCAGGACGACCTGGTCCCGCCGTCCCCGGATGCCTTTGCCCGTGATCCGCTCACTCTCGCCGTTGTTGTAGACATTGGCGGTGTCGATGAAATTGATGCCCAGCCCGATGGCAGCATCCAGAATAGCCAGGCTTTCGGCCTCCGGCGTCTGTCCGCCGAAAGTCATGGTGCCCAGGCATATCCGGGACAGGTTCAGCCGGGTTCGGGGCAAGTAACGCTGATTCATGTGATCCCTCCTTGTTCGGACGATTGCCGGCCAGGCGGCGATAAAACAAAACCCCGGGCCGATCAGCCCGGGGTCACTGGTGGAGAATACCGGGCTCGAACCGGCGACCTCTTACATGCGAAGCAAGCGCTCTCCCAGACTGAGCTAATTCCCCGTGTCACGTTGTCATTATAGGAATGAGCCGCCTGCCTGTCAAGCCTGACCGGCGGCCGCCTTTACTGGCTGGAAGGCAAAGATA
>JAAZFW010000411.1 GCA_012511525.1 Clostridiaceae bacterium | reverse complement strand
GTTTGCTTCTTCAAGCTAAAGCTCTTTTCTTGTCTTCCACCTGCATAGCAGGTGGTTTTTTGTCTCGCGCTCGTTGGCGCTCAACAGGCTAAAGCCTACAACAAAAAAGCCCGCAGCAGGTTTTGCAGCGGGCAGGGATCGGATCAGATGAAAGTGAAAGGCGGCCTTATGGCTTGTTGGGGATCTTGAGCACATCGCCGACACGGATGTTGCCCTCGAGTTTGACTTTGTCGCCGTCTTGGATCAGCTTCATGCCGTTGGCTTCCGCGATCAGGTTCATGTGCTCAAAGTCGCCCACTCCGTAATACTTCATGGCCAGCCCCCAGATGGTGTCGCCAGCTACGACGGTATGCGTCGTCATGATGCCGGCGCTGGTCGTGGTGGTGGTGGTCGTGGTGGCCGTCGAGGTCGTGGTCGTGCTTTCGCTGGTTGCGGTCGTCGTGGTCGTCTGGCTCGAACCAGACGTGCCCGACGATGTCTGACCGGAGGCTTGCGTCGTTGTCGTGGTCGTCGTGCCCGGCGTGTCCTTGTCCTTGAACAGCATGCTGTAGATCAGGAACAGGCAGGCCACGCAGATCGCGGCGATGATCACGTAGAAGGCGATCCGCCGTCCGCGTCCATAGGTGTCGATCTCATCGCCAAAGCTATCGTCTTCTTCATCGAACGGTTCTTCACGTTGCTCCGGGAGCCGGCTGGGGCTTTGTTTATAGGGAACCGGCTGGGGCCGCGTGGCTGTTGCCGGACGCTCCGCCTTCTTGGGCGGAATAAAATCAAGATCGGCTTCCTCGGCCTCGTGGGGCAAGTCCGTGACCGGCTTTTTCGGTTCTGCGGCTGCCTGGGGCCGGTTGCGGTTGAGCGACGGGAACGCAGCGGGGACGGCTGCGCTGGCCACAGCGGCCGTGTCCGCGTGGCTGCGGGTCATGCCAAGCCTGGCCGTCCGGTCGGCGCTGGTGATATTTTCGACAAACCCGATCATGAACTGCATCGGCGTGCCCGGCAGCTTGGCCGCCGCGGCCGTGATGATCATGCCGGCCGCGTCCGCCTGGTCCTCGGCCTCGTAGAGCATGCGCAGAATCTCCCGCTGGCCGAGGGCTTCCATCACCTCCCGGTTGCACGTGATCAGGCAGTCGTCCATCTGCAGCTGGGCAATGTTGGAATAGCGGACGGTACCGGCTACGCCGGCGCAGTAGACATCGATGCCGCTGATCGGCTTGCCGGCATAGTCGATGGCTTCGAGCGGATAATCGTCAGAGGTCAGCGGATAGAGGACATCGCCGCGGTAGAGGTAGGCACAACCGTTGCCCATCGTGACCGCCGCCATCTCGGAGTCCCTGACCAGGATGCCGGCAAAATAGGGCTGGCGCATGCCGTCGTTCTTGAGCGCGATGCGTCCGACCACAGAAACGGCGCATTCGGCCAGTTCGTTGATCTCGGCATCGATGTTATGCCCCGGCTGCTTGACCTCCGTCATGATCTTATCGAGCGGTTTCTTGACCGGGCTGACCGCGTTTTCATCGGTCGCACCGCCGGTCAGGTGGGCGAAAACCGCGTAGAAAAACCCGCGTTCTTCACGGTCCAGTGTCACATCCGCCGCCCGGTGCTCCCGGCGTCCGGACAGGCGGCCGTCGAGGTAAAATCCGTCCGTTGCCCCGGTTGTCGGATAAAAGCGTGCTGTTACGGTCGTGGCAATGCGGGTAATTGCTGCTTTATTTGATTTTGCCATGATGTGGCCTCCTGTTTGTCATCAGGCTGGCATCGCGCTGTTTTCTTCGAAGACAGCAGTGCTCACGCCTGTTATGCGTACCCAGATTATTATAGCATAGCGTTTGGGACGAGAATATGACAGATTCTTATCATTTCAACTGTCCCGACGGAACAAACGCCTGCTTGTCGGCAATCTGGATTTTGTGTATCATGAATCAGAGGATGGTATTGCCATGCGCACAACAGTCACAATTCGCTTCCCGCGCTTTCGTTATATGGTTCTGGCCCTGTTTTTTCTGCTGTTTTTGTCTCTCGCCCAGCCTGTCGCTGTATACGCGCAAACAGAAACCGGGGATCCGGCACGTCTGGTTCAGCTGGCCGCCGGATCCAGCCATAGCGCCATGCTCCTGCAGGACGGCTCGCTTTGGCTCTGGGGCGACAACCGCTACGGACAGCTCGGTTTTGCCGGCGAGGACTATATCGACGCGCCCAGGCGCCTGATTCTGCCCGAGAAGGCGGCGGCGGTTAGCCTGGGTTCCAGCCATACGCTTATCCTGACCGACAGCGGTACTGTCTACTCCATCGGCCGCAACACCTTCGGCCAGCTGGGCGACGGCACGACAGAACCGGCCGACCGGCCGGTTCGCGTCGAAGGTTTGCCGCCTGTCCGGGCAATCGCCGCCGGTTCGCTCCATTCGTTGTCGCTGGCCCGGGACGGCAGCGTCTGGGGATGGGGCGACAACAGCCATTACCAGCTGGGTGAACCATACGGTGAAGCCATCAAGAACAGCGAGGGCAGTACGATCGGCTACCGGCAGAAATCGCCTGTCAAGGTCGTGATCGAAAAGGCCGAGGTCATCGCGGCCGGCGGGCGGTTTTCTCTTTACCTGCGCCAGGATGGCCAGCTGTTCGCCTGGGGCGATAACAGCCGCGGCCAGTTGGGCGACGGAACGGTTCAGCTTCGTTCCAGGCCGACCGCTGTTGTCGGACTGGGGCACGTGCGGCTGATCGCAGCCGGCTACCAGCACGCGGTTGCCGTATCCAGCCAGGATGGCCAGGATACGCT
>JAAZFW010000410.1 GCA_012511525.1 Clostridiaceae bacterium | reverse complement strand
GCCTATGACCTGGTCATCGCGATCGGGCCGCTGATCATGATGAAGTTTGTCGCCAACCTGACCCGGCCTTACGGGATCAAGACGATCGTCAGCATGAACCCGGTCATGGTCGACGGGACCGGCATGTGCGGCGGCTGTCGGGTCACCGTGGGCGGGAAGACCAAGTTCGCCTGCGTCGACGGCCCGGATTTCGACGGGCATGAAGTCGATTTCGATGAGGCGATCCGCCGCCAGCAGATGTATAAAGGCGACGAGAAAAGAAGCGAAGAGATGCACCGCTGCCGCCTGACCGGAGAGGAGCACCGCCATGGCTGACATGTCCCCGAAGAAAGTGCCGATGCCGGAGCAGAACCCGGCAGAACGAATCCGAAATTTCCGCGAAGTTGCCCAGGGCTACACGCCTGAGCAGGCGATGCAGGAGGCTAAACGCTGCCTGCAGTGCCGCCACAAGCCCTGCATGCTGGGCTGCCCGGTCAACGTCGACATCCCCGGCTTTATCGCCCTGGTGGCAGCCGGCGAGTTTGCCGCCGCCTACGACCTGATCACGGCGACCAACAGCTTGCCCGCGATCTGCGGCCGTGTCTGCCCGCAGGAATCGCAATGCGAGCAGCTCTGTGTCCGAGGCAAGAAAGGCGAACCGGTCGCGATCGGGCGCCTGGAGCGTTTCGTGGCCGACTGGGCCATGGCCCGCGGGCTCGCCGTGCCGGAGCAATCCGAGCCCAAGAACCGCAAGGTCGCGGTGGTCGGATCCGGTCCGGCCGGGCTGGCCTGTGCCGGCGACCTGGCCAGGCGCGGCTATACCGTCACCATCTTCGAAGCTTTCCATGTGCCCGGCGGCGTCCTGATGTACGGCATCCCCGAATTCAGGCTGCCCAAGGCGCTGGTCCAGGCCGAAATAGACCATCTGCGCCAGCAGGGCGTCGAGATCCTGACCAACCAGGTGATCGGCAAGCTGTACACCCTGGACGAATTGGGGCAGCAAGGCTATGAGGCGGTTTTTGTCGGTACGGGCGCTGGCCTGCCCAGCTTCATGAACCTGCCCGGAGAGAATCTCAACGGCGTCTATTCGGCCAACGAGTTCTTGACCCGGATCAACCTGATGAAGGCCTATCGCTTCCCGGACTGCGACACCCCGGTCAAGGTCGGCCGGCGCGTGGCCGTGATCGGCGGCGGCAACGTTGCGATGGACGCGGCCCGTTCCGCCAAGCGATTGGGCGCGGAGACAGTCTCGATCGTCTACCGCCGTTCGGAGGCTGAAATGCCGGCCCGCGCCGAGGAAGTCCACCACGCTAAGGAAGAAGGCATCGCGTTCCAGCTCTTGACCAATCCGATCCGGATATTGGGTACGGTCGAGGGCTGGGTCGAGGGCATGGAATGCATCCGGATGGAACTCGGTGAACCCGACGCGTCCGGACGCCGGCGGCCGGTCGCGATCAAGGACTCGGCTTTTATCCTGCCCCTGGAGACCGTGATCGTGGCGATCGGGCAGAGCCCCAACCCCCTGATCAAGGCGACGACGCCAGACCTGGCGACGCAGCCCTGGGGCGG
>JAAZFW010000409.1 GCA_012511525.1 Clostridiaceae bacterium | reverse complement strand
TCCAGCATCGGGTGGTCATGCGCCTTGACACAGTCCGGGCCAAACGTCTCCACGCTGCCCATGGCAAAACGCGGAATCGTCCTCTGCTCTATGATAACACGACTGATCGTCTTGTCACTCTTGTTGCGATCGCGGTATTGTTTGGCCAGCCGGTAAGGCTGGATGACCGGGAATCTCGTCTGGAACGCGGCCAACTCGGCTGTGTCGCCAGGCGCAATCTGCCATTGGATTTCAAACAGGGATACCGCGGTTTCGGCCTGGATGGTCACATCCTGATCCGGCGCCGGAACATAGGTCGCCCGCTCGGCGATCAGATCGTCACGCCCGCCGCTCAGAAATCGGGCTTGCCCGCCGATCAAGGTCAGGATATGGTAAACACCACTGTTACCGGCCAAAGTCAGGGTGTCGCCGGACTGGATGTTGTGCTGGTAAGGAACGGCACCGGGGATGTCGCCCGGATTGAGCGGGGCTGAACAGGTTGCTTGTTTGTTTGCGTCCATGGCCGTAAATGTGATGTTCATGTTGTTACTCCTCGTCTCTTTTTTTATTCTATCGGCATAGGGCATGAAAGAGTGCATTCGTCCGGCAAAGCCGGCTGTTCCAGCGTCGGGTTGACCGCTTTCACCCGGTCGACCACCAATTGGCGGAACTCCGGCGACAGCATCGCGAAAAACGCGGTGAACCCGGTGACACGAACCACCAGGTCAGGGAATCGGAACGGATCGCTGTGAGCCGCGAGGATCTTTGCCCCGTCGATGATGTTGACATTCAAAAGCGTGTTGCCGCTCTTGAGAATGGCGCGGATCATGGCACACATCTTGTCGATACCTTCTTCGTCATCCGCAATACCAGGATCAAGTTCAAGTTGTACCGGGGCGGTGTTGCCGAAATTGGGCTGGATGGCCGCGATCGCGTTGCACATCGCAGATACAGCGCCGTCTCTGCGAAAGCCGCTGTTGGGGTTGGCCCCGTGATTGATGGGGTCCCCGCTTTTGCGTCCATCGGGCGTAGCGCCGACCGCCTTGCCAAAGGCGATGGTATTGGACCAGGAGAAAAAGCCCGGTATAAACTGAATGCCAGGATAACGCCGGCAGAGGGCCCGAACAGCGCCGGTGAACGCGTCCTTGATGCGGACAGCCCATGTCAAAGCCGGGTTGTCGCCGCCGCCAAAACGTGGTGAGCGCATCAGGAGATGCTGCATAACCTGGCCTTCGGCTCCCGCGAAATCGGCGTCAAGCAGTGCTTTCAGGGCCGGGTAGGTGATATCCTTTTTCTGATCGACATGCTGTTCGCAGGCTGCGAAGCTGTCGATAACGACCGCCAGGCCGCTGCCGTCGATACACATGTTGTAGAAATTAGCCCCACCGTCCGTTATGTTGACCCCTTTTTCGATCAGATTCTGCTGGAACAAATTCAGGATCAACTCTGGCTGGCTTCGGGTCTGGTACTTGAGATGGTGCATGATGCCTGCGCCGGTGGCATTGACAGCCTGCTCGAGATGCCGGTTGAAGCACTGCCAGAGGTCTTCAATGCGAGCGTCCTCGCGGACGGCGGTTTCATGAAAAGCAACCTCGAATACACGTGCCAGGTTGATTTTAACCGTATCGTTCATCGTGTATTCCAACCCCGGCATGCACATCCAGTGGCAACCGGCCGCAACTCGTTTGCGGGCCTGATCACGCGTATAACCGCAATTCATGAAACCCTCGACCAAAGCCGTATCCGAACTGTAGCGAGGCCAGCCCTGCCTGTTGCGAAACAGGCAGACAACAGATTTTCTGAAAAATGCCGGGTCCAGCTGGTCATGGACACGGATTGTCAGGTTGCAGGCGATGTTGATCTTGTCGGCAGCCTCCAGCGCCAGGTAAGACAGTGCGGAGGTCATGTCGCGTCCGTCGGCGTCCGGGCCGCCCAACTGAAAATAGCGACTGTCCTGCAAAAAAAGGCAGGCAAGGTAGAAAACGGCCTCCTCGTCTGTCAACAGGCCATGCGCCTTGTCCTGCTCATAGTAGGGCCGCAGCAGCTCGTCGAGCTGTCCGCCGGCCGAACCCCGGTTGTAGGTTCGTGAAAGCATTGAGAACCAGCACATCCATTGGATCGCCTCGCGAAAGGTTCGCGGCGGTTCGGATGCCACGTGCCGGTTGACTGCGGCCATCTCCTTGAGATTGGCTTTTAGATGAGGATTCTGTTCCTCCTCAGCCAGGCGATCGATCTCAGACGCCATGCGATGTAAAAAGCCGATGACCGCTTCGACCACCGTGATCTCGCTGTCATAGAATTCGTGGTGTGCGGATCCTTTGCTCGACCGGCAGCGCTTCAACTTGTCCAGGATACCACCCCAGCCAAGATCGAAGCCGATCTGCAAATCCGGGGTGAAATGGTGGCAATTGTCGATGCCGTGAATAATATTGTAACGGTCAAACAGAACCTGAAGATCGTCGAACGGATAGTCAGGGTTCCATTTGTGCGCTTTCGGCCGCAACCGCTCCAGAAACAGGAACCCTTTGCCGACAAACGCGTCCAGAGGGTCGCAATAGAGCGGGTGCTGTGCCAGGACAGAGCAGTAATTCTCCACCCAGGCTTGGTAGCCATAGATTGAGCCGTTGGGATGATTAGGTGCCAGCTGATAGATGAAGGCATCCTGAACAATCAGGCCATAATCATCTTCGTTGGCGCCGCCCGCACGCGCTTTCTCCTCTGTTTGGGCGACTTTCCTGGCCCGCAGCAACCGGAGCCGCCGATCGTAGTCGAAAGATTCCTGAGCATCGTACTGGTTAATAAAGGTAATCGCACTCATGATCGTTCCTCTCAGTTGACCTTGACCGTTATACCGGCTGCCTCGGCAACTGCTTTCAGATGGCTGAGCTTTCCCGGTGACAGCGGACGGCTGTCCTTGAACGCGTACGGCAAATCGAGGCTGGCATATTTCGACGCGCCTAGCGGATTGAAGTTCAGCAATTCATAATACCGGACAGATGCAAGTTTCGCGGCAAATGCCGCGATGCCGGCCACATTTTCCGCTTGGTCTGTGACGCCCGGAATCAACGGCGTTCGCACGATCAGGCTGATTCCCATGTCCGCCAGCATGCGGGCGTTTTCCAGGACAGTCGTCAGTTCTGCGCCTGTCTCCTTGTGATGCGCACCATGGTCGATGAGCTTGATGTCAAACATAACCAGGTCTGCCTTCTGGGCCAAATCAGCTACCACGGCAGGCGGCGCATTGAGGTTCGTTTCCAGCGCAACGGCAAAGCCTTCCGCGCAGCAAGCCTCGATCAGGGCCCGGGCGAATGCGGGTTGGCACAGCACTTCGCCGCCGGACAGGGTGACACCACCGCCTGATTCGTCATAATAAACACGGTCCTGGCGGACTTCCCGCATGACCTCGTCGACCGTCATGACGGTTCCGGCCATAAGCAGGGCCTCCGTCGGACAAACCGCCGCGCAACGGCCGCAGGCGCGGCACAACGACCGGTCAATGACATGAAGCGTTCCCTTCATCTGGTGCGCCTGGTGCGGGCAAGCCAGAACGCAGCGACCACAGCCAATGCAACGATCCGGGTAATAACACAGGGATGGCCGGGCCGAGATGGTTTCCGGATTGTGGCACCAACCGCACTGCATGTTGCAGCCTTTAAGGAACACGGTCGTTCGGATGCCGGGTCCGTCATGAAGTGAAAAACGCTGTATTTCAGTCACCAGGCCATGCATGTTGCTGCTCCTTGTCATGTGCTGCTTTTCATTATATGGTCAATAATATCCCGATTCGACTCCAACACCGTTGCCGAGTGGTCAGATAAATTGGAGTTGACCCGATTATGCGGGACAGGCTATAATGGTTGATTAACGAATAAGAGCCGCTCTGCGGCCAAGGATCGGTCACATGACACATACAGTCCACATCCTGCTGGAACCTTCATATATCAAGCCTGTCTGGTATGTCGACAGCATCAACAGCCTGCGGGCCGGCGCGGCCAAGCGGCATTACCTGGTTCAGGATTGCTATGCTGCCGACGAAATCGTAAAGGCTCATTCGGCTAGCGCGGCAATCGTCATCAGCACAAGCGATGGCTGGACGCAGAACGCGATCGCGACGCTCAAAAGAAGCGGGATCCGGCCGATCCTGGTCGGTGCCGTACCACAATCCTTCGGCTATGATGTCAGCGGCACGATCTATAACCGCCGGGCCAGCGTGGAACAACTGGTTCATTACTTTTCCCGGATGGGGCGCGACCGTATTGCCCTGGTCGGTTTGAATCCTGTCTCGAGCAACGACCAGGAGAAACAGTTTGCTTTCATATCGGCGATGGCCCAGCTGGGTCTCGAGGCCGCATCCGGTGACATCTTTCCTGTCCGGCACGATCTCGACGACGCCATCGACGCATTTTTGGCCGCCCCCTCGCGTTACAACGGTGCGATCTGCGCAAACGATTATGTCGCGGTCGCCTTGCTGGCCGAATCTGCGCGTCGCAAAATTCGGATTCCGGATGACCTGGTCGTCGCCGGATTCGGCAACCATCTGCTGGGGCGCTGCTCGAAGCCGACCTTGACGACGGCAACCATGGACTACCGCGAAATGGGCGTTCAAGCCTTGACCATCTGGGAGACGCTGCAGGCAAATCCCAAGGTCAGCGCCATCGTGCTGACCGTGCAGCACCAGATCATCTGCCGCGGCAGCACCGGTCACCCCGAATTGGCCGAAACCATCGGTACATCCGGCCTGCCTGCGGGCCAGTACCCCAACCAAAGATTGGACAGCAGCGCTTCTCTCGGGCGCATCAATCGCGAGATCAGGAGCCTGGAGCAGTGCCTGCGGCTCTGCGACGAGCTCGACTACAAGATCATCTGCGAGCTGCTCGCAGGTCATAGCTACGAGGCGATCGGATTCCGGCTTTACTTGTCGCGAAGCGCCCTGAGCCGGCGTTTGAAAAAAATGTACCAACTGGTCGATGTGTCATCACGCAGCAGTTTCCTAACTTTGCTTAACAAATATATCGCCAATTTCAGCTGCCTGATGCAGACGGTAACCTCTGCACAATAGTTCTCATTCATCTATGGCAAACGATCTGATTTCGGCTGACCGTATTCCCGCCTCATTGCTTCCATGGAAATGACCCATTGTTTCCCATACTTGCAGACATCGACGCCATTAACCAGCTTGCCATAGGAGATTGCCTTGCGTAATGTGCTTTCATTCAATCCCCAAATCCGGGTTGCGTCAGTAAATGCCATCAGCCCGTCAAATGGCGTTTTAACAGTCTGACCATTCTCAAAAAGCTCGTCGCAAGACAGATCAAGCGTGTCGTTCCAGATGATTCCGTAACCTCCCACATCCACCTTTACGCTGGCAAACAGCTCAGGATCATTTTCAAAAATTCTAAACGACGCCCATTTAACAAAGAGCGGTTTGACGTCGTACAATTTCGTAACACCCTCTGCAAACTGAACGCTCAAACGATAGTCCGGCAAGGCTTTGACTGCTTTCACCTTATGAAACATAAAATCACCTCATTCCAGGGGAGAGAGCGGCTTGAAATCCTGCGTCTCCCACATATGCAGCAGATCATTTTTATGAATGCCTACCCACACCTTTACCATAGATAATGCCTTGGATGGCAAATGACCCTCTAATAACCCGCCTGTCCGGACATCAATCGCAGCCATTTCTCCCTCATATAGAGCATGAATATGCGGCGGGTTATGCTCTGCCTGCTGAAAGTACATACGAATGATAATCCCGCAAAATTTTGATAATACCGGCATATAACAAAGCCTGTCGCATAGATTGCTCGGCCTCCCTTTCATTGTCTCGGGTTATTCGTGTGAAGGAAAACGCAGATCCTATTTTTTAGATACAACAGGCTACACGATACCCAAACTTACAATTTCAGATCCGAATCCGTGCGCTGCCTCTTTACCGGATGCGTTCCCTTACTTCACTCATCTGCAAACATCGAACGGCACACCCAGTTCTCATTCAAATGCATGATATCACTTTTCCGTGATATAATCAACAGGTCTCTCAATTAGATTTCGATTTTAAGCAAATAATATCAGCGGAGACTTCTCCGCCGCACGCATGTATTATGCAGATTGGTTCTGTTCGCGAAATAGCTGTTCCATAGATCAACTGAGTGAAAAACAAGATTTGTTCATCTTTCGGAGAAAAGAACAACTCATTTCTTAACTACTCATTGGTTCACAGCTTACGTTTTCGGCAAATCAGCTGCCAACACATAAAGGAAATGGCGGATCAGGGTCTCAAGGTGTAACACGACTTGCATTGTGCATATACCTGGCGGCACAGAAAACGGGCAGCCGTGCGGCTGCCCGTTCGTTCGGTCATCGTTCTGATGACGAATCTTTTGATAAATAGTTCTCGCGGGCGGTTGCATACGCTTCAGCGTAATAGCCGAGGTATTCCTGGAAGCCCGGGTTGTCCTGGTCGGTAGTGTGGTTGTCGAGTTCAATCACCGAACTGGC
>JAAZFW010000408.1 GCA_012511525.1 Clostridiaceae bacterium | reverse complement strand
GATCAGGCCTCTTCCCCGGCAGCAAACAACGGAAAACAAGTGAACGGTTCTCCCGGTTCGATCTCAAAATAGGGCACGAGCTCAACCGACGGCATGTCCGGCAGCCGGTAGTGCCGTTTTTGGCCGGCCGGCATCAGGCGATGCGGCACATCCTCAGGCTTATCGGTCAGGTGCAGGCACTTGTCCTCGTCCAGAGGGCCGCGGAACGCCATCAGGAGCGGGCCGGCCTCGAAGGCATAGCGCGCGCAGCCGTCCACTTGCTCGGCTCCGACATAACGTGTCTTCTTCCAGGCAAACGGCAGTTCGAAGCTGACCTCGTCGCCGCTCTGCCATGTCCGTTCCAAAGTAAGGTATGTGCCCGGTTGGCCGCTGCCTGCCGCCTGGCCGTTGACCGCGACGGTAACGGCACCGTCGGTCCAACGCGGAATCCGGATCTTGAGGACGAAGGACTGCGGTTCGCAGCCAAAGGACAGCCGCACGTCATGCCCATAGGGCATATCGGTTTCCATGCGGACATGGACCATGCCGGCGTCGCGCTCCCAGTTGAGTTCGGACGCGGCGAACAGGTCGACATAAAGCGCATCCGGGCTGAGCGAATAGATGTATTCCGGCAGGGCTCCGAACAGCTTGGTGCCGACACCGCAGCAGCAGTGGACGAGGCTCTTATGGTTTTTCTTTTCCTGGTCCAGGTGGGCGAAATAGAAAATGTTTTTCTCGCCGTTTTGGTTGGCGATGCCGATGTTGTAGATCGAGGCCTCGATCTCGGCGACGTAGGCTTCGGTCTCGGGCTCGAGCCGGTGGAAGCGCTGGTTAAGCAACAGCCAGAACGAGGTGCAGCACAGCTCGTTGTAGTGGCGCTCGTTGGACAGCCAGTAGCACTGCGGATAGGAAACCTCCGCCTCGCACATGGCGATCCCGCTGCCTGGGTACTGCCAGTCCTGCCGGTACAGGTCGTAGAAATTCTTAACCGCCCGCAGGTAGTAGTGCTTGCCGGTCGCCCGGTACAGGTCGAGGTAGCCTTCCATCGCCTCGATCTCGGTTCCGTGGGGATGCGGTTCCTTGCCGGGCTGGTTGCGCTTGTGCACCGCGTTGCGCTCCTTGTGGATGAACTGGGCCAGACGCCAGTCTTCCTCGTAGTAGCGGATTGTCGTCTCGATGTCCTCCCACGTGCCGATCGGGGTGTTGTACAGGTAGGTGCTGGCCACGACGCCCTGGAACGCCAGAACCAGGTAGCGGATGCCCGGCAGGTCGTCGCAATGGTTGAACCAGTCCTGCCAGCGGCGCAGCAGATCGAAGGCCTCCGTGTGGCCGGCCAGCGCGGCGGCGGTCAGGCCGTAGGTCAGCCAAATGCGCACATAATGCGGGTATTCTAGCGTACCGAATTCCGACTGGGGCACAGCCATCAGGTACCCATCCGCTTCGGCGCAATCCCCGATCTCGGCGACGATCTGGTTCAGGCGGCTTCGCAGCGCCTCATCCTCTTGCCAGCGCAGGGCGTGTCCGGCGCCCATCAGGAAAAGGCCGGCGGTCTGGCCCTTGATGTTGTCCTCGAAGTGGCCCCGGTAAGGCATGCCGGGTGCGTTCTTGCCGGCCCGGACGCGGAACCAATAGAGCATGGCGTCCATGTCCAGGCTCTTCAAATAGCCCAGGT
>JAAZFW010000407.1 GCA_012511525.1 Clostridiaceae bacterium | reverse complement strand
GCGACCTGGCTTCTTCCGGCCTGACGGGGATCTATATCGCCGTCATCCCGCTCAAGGGACAGGATCTGTCCCTGTGCGCCCCGGACGAGCCCCATCGCCAGGCGGCGCTGGATCTGGCAAAGCGCTGTATCGACGAAGCCGGTCAGCTTGGCTGTGCCCAAGTCATGATCAACAGCGGCCGCCACCCCGGGGAAGCGCTGGCCGACCTGGGGCTTAAGCAGTTCAAGCGCTCGGTCCAAGAGCTGGCGGCATACATCGGGACACGCCCGATCGGGCTGCTGCTCGAACCCTGCGACTCGCAGATGGACGCGCGCAACCTGCTCGGCCCGACCGCCCTGTCCGCCGATGTTGCGCGTGCGTTGCGCCGCACGGTTCCGGATTTTGCCCTGACGCTGGACACCGCCCATATCCGGGAGGAAGGGGAAGATTTCCTGACGGAAGTCAGCCGTGCCCTGGACTGCTGCGATCACCTGCACTTTGCCAACTGCGTCGTCGACGACCCCGCCGATCCCTACTATGGCGATAAGCATGTCGGCTTCGACTACCCGGGGTCTGCTTTCCCGCCGGCTGAACTGAAGCGCCTGTTTACGGCCCTGCAGCCGATGTACCAGAACCGTTCCTGCCGCATCGCCCTGGAGATCCTCTGCCGCGAACCGGATCCGGAAGCGTACTTTCGCCGGGTCGCCGCACAGATCCCCTGGTTTTTCCAGGAAGAGCCGCAGCCGTGTTAAACCGACAGGACCAGGAGGACCTTATGCAAACCAAGTGCTATTTCCACCGCGTGCACGACCAGACGCCGACCCGGTTCTGGATCAACAACGTCACCGAAGACGAAGCCCGCCTGGCGATTGAAGCCGGTGCCGTCGGCTGCACCCAGAATCCCTCGTATGCCTGGAAGATGATGCAGGCGGTTCCCGACCAGGTGTTCCCGCTGCTGGATGCCATCCTGGCCGGCGAGCCTGACGACAACGAGGCCCTGATCAAGCTGCAAAAGCAGCTGATCGAGCGGATCGCCGCCATTTTCCTGCCCCTCTGGGAAGCGAGCCGCGGCCGTCAGGGGCATGTCACCATCCAGGGCGATCCGTTCCACGAAAAGGCTGGCAACATCGTCCGACAGGCGCGCTTCAACTGTGAAAATTTCCCCAACCTGTCGCCGAAGATCCCGGTGACGCAAGACGGCCTGGAAGCGATCCCGACGCTGGCCGCCGAGGGCTATACGCTGACAATGACCGAGGTCATGTCCGTCCAGCAGGCCATGGACGCCTGCGACGCCTGGGAACAGGCCACCGCCGGTCTGGATCACCTGCCGGTTGCGTACCTGGCCCATATCCCCGGCATCTTCGACGAGTACCTGCAAAACGTCGTGACCGGGCAGGCCATCGACATCGAGCCGGACATCCTCTGGCAGGCCGGCGTGGCGGTTTCCAAGAAAGTCCATGACCTGATGCTCCAGCGCAGGACACCGATCCATTACATGGCAGGCGGCGCGCGCGGCCTGCACCATTTCACCGAGATCGTCGGGGCCAGCGGCTTTGTTACGATCAACTGGAAGGGGACCGCGGATCGGCTGCTCGAACAGGACCCGCCGGTGGTGCAGCGCTTTTTACAGCCGACGCCGACAGGTGTCATCGACCGCCTGGCGCATAAGCTCGGAGAATTCCGTCGCGCCTACTGGCTGAAAGGCCTAGGGGTCGACGAGTATGAGCATTACGGCCCGGTCGTCCTGTTCCGGACCTCGTTTGAACAGGCCTGGCAGCACGCGCTGCAGGCTGTCGCTGAGCGCAGGAGGACGATCGCATGAGCCGGCCGGACTGGTGCTTGAACGACGCGCGTCAGTTTGGCAGCGATCTGAATGACGACGATCTGGCCAAAATGGCCAACCTGCTGCGCCTTGATGTCGTGCGCAGCGTACATTGCGGCGGGGACGGCCATCCGGGACCGGCTTTGTCGATCGCGGAGATCGTCGCCTATCTCTATTTCCGTGACATGCGCTTGGATCCAGCCCG
>JAAZFW010000406.1 GCA_012511525.1 Clostridiaceae bacterium | reverse complement strand
GTCGAATTTGACGCCGTATGCCACCACTACGCGCGCGTCATGGACCAGTCCGGCGGTTTGCCCCCATCGGCGGCCGCAGCCCTGGTCACAGAGCTGGAGAGCCGTCACTTCACGGTGCTCCAGATTCAAGCGCCGGAGCAATCGTCCTTTGGTCAGACCATGCAGCTGTCGGTCGAGGCTGCCTGCCCCGGTCAGCGCATCACACCGGACTTGAGGATGGAGGCGATCACATGGCATTATTCCTGCGCGATTCAACTGGACTGCCGCGTCTATACAACAGGAGACGCGGCTCCGTAGGGTTTGCCCTGCTTATTGCCGGATTCTGCCTGCTGCTTCTCATTCCGCTCAGCGTCCGGCTGTTCAAGATGGCGTATGGCCACCTTCTGGTCGTCCGGGCCCACCAGCATGTCGAGCAGGTCCTGCCGGCCGCCTGTTTGTGCCTGGATCCGGCCATTTTGTCGGAAGGGCAGGCCAAGGTGCTGTCCATTAGCGGCCGCGCTTTGCTGAGCGAGGCGTTCTCAGAACGGATGCCGGCCTTGCTGGCCGATCGCCTGGTGCTGGACAGTGTCCGTTTCTACACGCATTACCTGGATTACGATCCTGACCACTGGATGCAGGAACGGCAGCCTGACAGCCAGCCGATCGCCCAGATCAACGCGATCCTGACACTGCCGGACGGTCAGACCGTCCTGATTCGCCATGCCCTGGAGATTCTGATCGGTTAGGCGACGATTCGCAAGATGAGGTGAATGCGATGCAACAGAAAAAGCAAATCCTGCTGACGTTGGCCGCGACGGTCATCCTGGTGGGGCTGTCCTGGCTGGCAGGCGCGTCAAGACCGAAGGTCGCGTGGGCTTCGGTCGCGGTCGCGAGCTGCGAAATTCCCGCCGGCGGATCGCTGACAGCCGGGGATATCGCATTGATTCGCATGCCGGTCGAAAGCGTCCAGCCAGACTGGTTTTCAGATCCCGACTCGGCGGTCGGACTTTTTTCGCCGACCGGGCTGGTTGCCGGTGAAATCCTGCATGCCCGTCGTTTGAGCGATCAGCCGGAAGGCATCCAATATCCCGGCCCGGGCCCTGGCCGGCGTCTCATGACGCTGCGTCTGGATCGCGCTTCAGCTAATGGCTACTGGCTGGCCGCCGGCTGCCGGGTCGATCTGCACCTGGTACCGCGCGGCGCCGCCGATCAGCCGGTGCAGGTTCTGAAAAACATCACTGTACTGCGCGTACTCGACGGCGCGACGCAAAGCGGCTTGGCTGTCGTAGCCGGCCCGCAGAGCAAGGACCTGCTGCTCTGCCTGGACTTGTCGGTCAAGGAGGCCGCCCTGCTGGCCTTTGCGGATATCCACTACAGCATCCGGCTGGCAGTCGTCAACGAATAGGCCGCAAGACGCCGAAACAAGGCTTTTGCGCGTTTTTACATCCCACCTGCTTTCTGCTATGATGGGGGCGGGTGAATGCACATGTTTGAAGATCTCTTGCCGGCTGTCGAAAAGGGCATCATGGATGCCGCCGG
>JAAZFW010000048.1 GCA_012511525.1 Clostridiaceae bacterium | reverse complement strand
CTGGTCGAAAAAGAAACCGGCACCCTCGAAAGCTGGCAGGATCAGCTCCGCGCCACCTTTGCCTTTATGCCGTACGCGCCCATCATCTCCTTGTCAGCCAAAACGGGACTGAGGGTCCAAAAGCTGTTCGGCCTGATCAATGACGTCTACGAGCAGGCCGGCCGGCGCTTGACGACCGGCATGATCAACGACCTGCTGGCCGAAGCCGTCGCCATGGTGCCGACCCCCCAGGACAAGGGCCGCCACCTCAAGATTTACTATGGAACCCAGGTCGGCACCCACCCGCCGCAGGTCGCCCTCTTTATCAACGACCGCGACCTGATGCACTTCTCCTATGAACGCTACCTGGAGAACCAGTTGCGCAAGCAGTTTGGCTTTACAGGTACCCCCATCTGGTTCCTGCTCCGGCCCAAAGAAGAGAAACTCTAGCCGGATAAGCCGGCGGTCCGATCAGCAGCAGCGCCCCGTCACATGATACGAACGGGCGGCACATTAGGAAGGACAGAAACAAGCACGTGATCAAACAAATGAACCAACTGCGCAACATTGCGATCATCGCCCATGTCGACCACGGCAAGACCACGATCGTCGACGCCCTGCTTCGGCAAAGCGGCGTGTTTCGGGACAACGAACAGGTGGTCAGCCAGGTCATGGACTCCAACGACCTGGAGCGCGAGCGCGGTATCACCATCCTGGCGAAAAACACCGCCATCCGCTACGGCGATACGCGCATCAATATTGTCGACACGCCCGGACACGCCGATTTCGGCGGTGAAGTCGAACGCATCCTCAAGATGGTCGACGGGGTCCTGCTGGTCGTCGACGCCTACGACGGGCCGATGCCCCAGACGCGCTTTGTCCTGCGCAAGGCGCTGGAGATGCATCTCAAGCCGATCGTTGTGATCAACAAGGTCGACCGCCCGGACGCGCGTCCGATGGAGGTACTGGACCTGGTGCTGGAGCTGTTCATCGAGCTGGGCGCAACAGATGCGCAGCTCGACTTCCCGGTCATCTACGCGTCGGGACGGCTCGGGCTGGCCAGCGCGGATCTGGCACAGCTCCTGGACGCGCTCGGTCAGCCGGTCGCTGTGGACAGCATCGGCTTTAAGTCCTTGCTTGAGACGATCTGCGATCACGTTCCCTGTCCGCTCGGCGACGATGAAATGCCGCTTCAGCTGCTGGTCTCCAACATCGATTACGACAATTACATCGGCCGGATCGCCATCGGCCGCATCGAACGCGGGCGTATTGCGAGAAGTCAAAACATCGTGTTGTGCGGATATGATGACGGGTCGCTGCAAAACGCCAAAATCGTCAAGCTGTTTCGTTTCGAGGGCTTGCGGCGCGTTGAGATCGACGGGGCGTCTGTCGGAGAGATCGTCTGCGTAGCCGGAATTCCGGAGGTTAACATCGGCGATACGATCTGTGATCCGGGCCATGCAGAACCGCTGCCGTTTGTCACCATCGACGAACCCACGATCGCCATGACCTTCAGTGTCAACGACAGCCCGTTCGCCGGACGGGAAGGCCGCTTCGTCACCTCGCGCCATTTGCGCGAGCGGCTGTTCCGCGAGATGGAAACCAACGTCTCGATGCGGCTCGAAGAGACGGATACGACCGAATCGTTTGTTGTCAAGGGACGCGGCGAGCTGCATCTGTCGATCCTGATCGAGACCATGCGCCGCGAAGGGTACGAGTTCCAGGTCTCCAAGCCCAAGGTCATCGTCAAGGAGGTCGACGGCATTCTTTGCGAGCCGGTCGAGTTGGTTCTGGTCGACGTGCCCGAGGCGTTCGTCGGCACCGTGATCGAAAAGCTCGGTTCGCGCCGGGCCGAACTGGTCACCATGATGCCGCCGGAGAAGGGCTATTCCCGCATGGAGTTCAAGATCCCCTCGCGGGGCCTGATCGGCTACCGGTCCGAGTTTTTGACCGACACCAAGGGCAATGGTATAATGAACTCCATCATCGCGGGATTTGAGCCGTGGAAAGGTGATATCGAGACACGCAGCCACGGTGTCCTGACCGCCTGGGAAAGCGGTGACGCCGTGACCTATGGCCTTTACAACGCGCAGGAGCGGGGCAGCTTGTTTATCGGGCCCGGCACCCCGGTCTATGAAGGCATGATCGTCGGAACAAACCCCAAAAGCGAAGACATCATGGTCAATGTCTGCAAACGCAAGCATGTCACGAACATGCGTGCTTCCGGGTCGGACGACGCGCTTCGGCTGTCGCCGCCGGTGATCCT
>JAAZFW010000405.1 GCA_012511525.1 Clostridiaceae bacterium | reverse complement strand
TTGCCCTGATCGTCGTTCTGGCCGGCGCGACCATCCGGATCGGCGGATTGGGCGTGGTTGCAGAAAATCTTAGTAAAATCCCCCGCTTCACGGATTTGTTCGGCATCGCCGTCCCGGTCGACGAGACCGGCGCGGCCGTAACCGGTGCTGCCGGCAACCTGCAGGGTGTCCGTGACGGGCAGGCGCTCTTTGGCGCTGGGGCCAGCTATGGTGTCCTCAGCATCCTCTCTTGCCTGGCCTGGGGGCTGGGTTACTTCGGCATGCCCCAGGTACTGCTCCGGTTCATGGCCATCACACGCTCGTCCAAGCTGAGACAGTCACGTGCCATCGCTGTCACCTGGTGCGTGATTTCCCTCTTCGCCGCTGTGGCGATCGGTATGGTCGGGCGCGCTCTAATGCCCGGTTTATTGCGCACGGCCGGTCAGGCGGAAACGATCTTTATCGAACTGACCATCACCTTCTTCCCGCCGATCATCGCCGGTCTCGTCCTGTCTGGTATCCTGGCCGCATCGATGAGTTCTGCTGACTCCTACATGCTGATCGCCTCTTCGGCGATCGCGCGCAACCTCTTCGGCGGCCTGCTGACGAAAAAAGCCTCCGCCCGCACCATCATGTGGATCGCCCGGATCGCCCTTCTTGTCATTTCCGGATTCGGCATTTTCATCGCGCTGTCAGGCAACGATTCCATTTTCCGGGTGGTGTCCTACGCCTGGGCCGGTTTTGGTGCCGCATTCGGCCCGCTCATCCTGTTCTCCCTGTTCTGGAAGCGCACGACGCTGGCCGGAGCCATTGCCGGAATGGTCAGCGGTGGCCTGGCCGTTGTCATCTGGAAAGAGCTGATCAGCAAAATCGGCGGTGCCTTCGCCGTCTACGAATTGCTGCCTGCTTTTATCATCTCCTGTGTCGTGATCTGGGTGGTCAGCCTGCTGACACCCAAACCATCCGATGCGATCATCAAGGAATTCGAGTCCGTGTCCTCCGCCGACATCTGAGCGTAACCCCGCACCCCGCACAAAACCGGATCACTCCCGTGGTCCGGTTTTATTATGCAGGAATACAGCAGAAGGTCTTTCCTTCCAAGGGAAGCAAGCCTATGCTATAATAATATTATCCACATTGTCCAGTACCGGCAACGGTAAGAATCACGGGCTTGCCAGATGTTGTCCGATCGGAAGGAGGAATCAGGCGTGCCAACCATTGGTTTTGTGATCAGCGAAAAAGAAAATGAAAGAAGACGGGCTATTTTACCGGCTGCGCTTAAGGCCGTTCAGAATCCTCATCTCGTCATGGTCGAGCAAGGCTATGGCAAGATTTTAAACATCTCCGACCAAGCCTATCTGGATGCCGGTGCGAAGATTGCTGCCCGGGCCGAGTGCCTGAGACAAGACGTTGTTTGTGATCCCAAGATCGGTGATGCCTCGTTTCTAGGCCAACTGTCTGATCGGCAGACCATTTTCGGATGGGTTCACGCGGAACGAAACCCCGAGTTAACAACGTTGTTGCTGCAGCGAGGTCTGACCGCCCTGGCTTGGGAGGACATGTACCAGAACGGCCGTCATGTCTTCTGGCGCAATAATGAACTGGCCGGCGAAGCGGCTGTCCTGCACGCTTTGACGCTATTTGGCAAGCTGCCCTACACCTGCAAGGTGGCCGTTATCGGACGAGGCAATACGGGGCGTGGCGCTTTCCGCATTTTGACATCCCTGGGTGCCGAAGTCACAGTTTATAACAGGCGTACAGAAAAGTTACTGCGCCAAGAGATCGGCCAATATGATATCATCGTGAACAGTGTGTTTTGGGACATGACACGCAAGGACTACTTGATCAGCCGCGAGGATCTGGCCCGGATGAAAAAACCGTCCATGATCGTCGATGTCAGCTGCGACCTGGATGGCGCCATCGAGAGCAGCCACCCGACCACGTTCGAAGAACCAGTTTTCATGGATTCGGGCATCCTGCACTATGCGGTCGATCACACACCCTCCATTTTCAGCTTCTCCGTGTCCAGCATCCTCAGCAAGATCATCGCGCACTACATAGATCCAATCACGGAGAGCAAAACGCACGAGCATCCAGTTCTCAACAACGCGATCATCATCGAAAAAGGCCGAATTCTCGACAAGAAGACGATCCGCTTCCAAAAACGTGATCGTCTTGAGCAGGCATAATGGGGCGCAGCCAAGCCTGTTGCAGCCATTTTCGGACATCCGGCAAGCATTCCTGACTTGCTTGACATGTACGGAAGTGACCGATATAATACGACTTGCACTGAAAACGCGGGTGTAGTTCAGTGGCAGAACTTCAGCTTCCCAAGCTGACCGTGAGGGTTCGATTCCCTTCGCCCGCTCCATATGTCAGCCGCCTGCCTTTATAGCTCAGTTGGTAGAGCGCATCCATGGTAAGGATGAGGTCATCGGTTCGATTCTGATTAAAGGCTCCAACGTGAAACCCTACAGCCCCAGCGGCTGTGGGGTTTTTCTATTTTTGTCAAAGTGCAGGTCTGAGGTCATTTACGTTGCCAAACCGTTGCCTAACTTCTCTTCTGACTGCAAAGATGACGTCATTGTTGATGTAATCCCGTTGACTTCCTTGTTATCTTTCATCGCTTTTTCAAACCTCTCCATTGCTGAAATAATGTTCCCTGTTCCGACCGTCACATAGATTTTGTCGGTCGTCCGGCTGTCTGCGTGGCCCATTATTCGCGCTCGCTCTTCGGACGGGATCCCGGCTTCATACATGCGCGTGCTGAAAGTATGGCGCAACTCGTGAACGGACAGGCGGTTGATGCTGAGTTTTCTGCATATGTGTTCCAGCGCCCTGCGGATGTTCCGGTCTTGGAGCATGTTGCCAGTCTTGGCAGCGAACACATAATCGGTCTTGACCTTCTGCCTTGCCTTGCAGCGGCTTAAAATATGACTGGCTTTTGACGTTACTGGTATGAGCCGCTCCCCGGCCGCCGTCTTGGGCTTACCGATATGAATGCGCGTTTTCGCGTCGGGCGAATCGGCATCTGTCACTCTGGCCGCTGTTTGCCTTACATATATAAATCGATGATGAAACCTTGCAGCTGAAGAATCTGAAAAGTAAGCCGATCTATGAGCTGCGCGGCGTGGTAACGCAATCCGGGGCAAATTACTTCACGATTACAGTCAACTCCGAGCTGGTCATCAAGGTCTATGGGCCGCTTACGGCTTCGGAAACGCTGGTGATAGACGCAGATAAAATGACCGCCAAGGTGGTAGAAACCCTGACCGGCACGACCATCAGGAACGGTCTGGCGCAGTTGGAAACCTTGACGTTCCCGGAGCTGCTGCCGGGCGTTAATACGATCGATGTGGCGGCCACAAACGGCACGTTCACAGCCCTGAAAATTTACAGCAGAAGTGGCCACATATCAAATGGTATCTGACAGTCATGAACGACGGCGTCAGCAGTATCTTTGATGCCTTACGGTATAACACGACCGCACAGGATACTTTCATATCCGAGATCATCCGGATTATCGACG
>JAAZFW010000404.1 GCA_012511525.1 Clostridiaceae bacterium | reverse complement strand
CTTCTGGCCAGCATGGACCAGGCGCTCAACGCCTGTGTCGAGATCAACCAGTACCAGCCGGTCAGCTTCGAGCAGCTGGTGCTGAACAACCTCGCTTTCAAGCGTGCATAGGCGGTCCATCCGCGCAGCAGGTGTGTCGCTCAGTATATCCGCACTTCAAAGATATGTGCGTCCGGCGCGCCGTTGGTTGCCGTGATGCGAATCTGGACTTCGTCGGCTGTTACGGCTTCCGGCAGGTCCAGCACATTGAGCCGCTGGTGGTTGTCCCGCACCTGTTTGTGCCAGCGAACCGTGCCTTCGTGCAGGATATTGATTTCGTAGTCTTTGAGCAGTTCCGGCGCGACGCCACGCGGTTCCTTGTCGATAAACGCCTTGGACACCGAGATGCAGCGTTCTTCGGACAAATTGGGATCAAGCGTCAGCCGGACGCTGGAAACGGCGGCGGTACGGGCCAGCTTCAAGGTCAAGGTCTCCCCCGCCGGGCCGATTCCTGCGGAGCGCCACAGGTTGTTCGCCGACTCTGTGTTGCGCGCGACGCCGTTGATGACCTTGGCCGCCTCAAACCCGGGCTGCTCCGAGGAGGCGGTCACCGATGCGCTGCGGGCCAGGTCGGCCGGATCCGTGTTCCTGGTTCCGACCAGGTAGCAGTCTTGCTTGAGCAGCTCCTGCTGCAGCTCAGGCAGGTGCTTCTGCCCGAATTCCCGGGGCGTCAGCTGGCGCCTGGCGGCCATGGCGGCTGCGATGCCCGCCGCTTCGCCGCCGACGGCGCAGGTGCCCATCACGCGCGTGGCGCCCATGGCCAGCTTGCTGGCGCTGATGTTGCGTCCGGCCATCATCAGGTTGCGGATGTTCTTTGAACAATAACAGCCGTACGGGATGGTGAAATAGCCCTTGAAGCTGCGTACGCGCGAAGGGATGTCGCCCTTGGCCCGAAAGCCGCCCGCCACATGCTCGTCCATCGGCCAGCCGCCATATGCGACTTCGTCCGCGTGCGGTTTTCCGGCCAGGATGTCGTGTTCGGTCAGGATATAATCGCCTGTCAGGCGGCGGCTTTCACGGGTTCCCGCGACATTGCCGACCCAGACGAGTTCGTAGTTGTCCGCGCCGTGGTCGCCACCGTTCTTGATGTGGTCCCATACGCCGTAAACACACCGGTACAGCTCGTAGCGGATATCTTCGGCCTGGCCGATGATGTCATCCCAGTCACCGCCTAGTTCGATCCACCAGTAGCCGGACTGGACATCGTATTTCTCAACCAGTTCGTCCGCGTGGTCGGCATAGTCTTCGCCGGGTTTGAGCACGACCACATCGTCCGCATTGTGGTAGACGACGACGTCGCCATGGTAGCGATGCTTGAAATCGCTTTCGTCGAACGAATGTGCCCAAGGCGGTTTGACGAACCGGACCGGATGTCCGCAGTCCTGGGCAACGAAATAGATGGTGTTGCCCATGGTTTCGCCGTCACGCTCGTCTGGTGCATCCGGCTCCCCGTAATCGGACTTGGCT
>JAAZFW010000403.1 GCA_012511525.1 Clostridiaceae bacterium | reverse complement strand
CCACCATTACCGCACGGTCAACGCCTGCATCGACCGCCTGCTGCTCCAGGTTGGCCTGCTGCTGCAGCAGCACGGCTACCGATATATGCCGGTCGCCGCCTCCCAGTCGCTGCCCGAGGACGGCCTTCGCACCCACCGGGGCCTGTATTCGCACAAGAAGGCAGCCGTCGCCGCCGGGCTGGGTGCGATCGGCAAGAGCACCCTGTTTCTGGATCATCTTTTTGGGGCGCGGGTCCGGTTGGGCACACTTTTTACGGATGCCCCGTTGCCGAGCCATCCGATTCAGATCCCCGTGTCGCCTTGCGAAACGTGCGACCGCTGTGTCCGGGCCTGCCCGGCCGGGGCGATCACGGGCGCGAACTGGCAGCCGGGGCTGGAGCGGGACGCGCTGCTCGCTGCTGACGCCTGTAACCGATACATGCGCGATCACTTCATGAAGATCGGGCGCGGTTCGGTCTGCGGTATCTGCGTCCGGGTTTGTCCCTATGGCCAGATATCCCCTTTACATCGTGAGGCGTCCGGTTCAGATGGCCCGGATCGCTGACAGCAAAAAAACCGTAGCGCGCATGACCTGGCTGTATTGCCGTGCGCATCACCGGGAACAAGCCGGCAGCGATGGCCTCTGTCCTGAATGCCGCGTGTTGCTGGACTACGCCCGCGACCGGCTCGACCGTTGTCCGTTCGGCGACGATAAACCGGTCTGCGCCCGCTGCCCGATTCACTGTTACCGCCCCGAACAACGCGGGCAGATCCGGCGGGTGATGCGCTATGCCGGGCCGCGCATGATCCTGGTCTATCCCCTGGACGGCGTCCGCCACCTGGTCCAGCTGCTGAAGAACCGGCTTAAACCGCGCTGAGAACGACCCCACGCTGCGTGGAGTCGCTCTTTGACGCGTGGTTTGCGTGCGATGGTGACTTGCGCTATGGTGTCAGGCAGCACCTGAAGGAGACAGAAGCATGACCAAAATCGATGCCAAACAGACCGGGGTCCTGATCCGCGAGCGTCGACAGGCGATCGGGTGGACGCAAAAACAGCTGGCGGATGCCTTGTTCGTGACGGACAAGGCGATTTCCAAGTGGGAAAACGGCGACGGGTTGCCGGACATTTCGCTTCTGGTTCAGCTGGCCGCTGCGCTGCAGATCACGACGGACGAGCTGCTGGCCGGTACACAGCGCGAGATGTCTGAACCTGTCATCTGGCAAAAAAACCCCCTGGCAGCCTGGCTCGCGACAGGGATTGTCTTCTATCTGTGGCTTAACCAGCTGGTTGGCCGTGTTTCGTCAATCCTCGTCAACCGGTTTTGGTTTGACGCTGGTCCGGGGCATCCACGTGAGCCCATCACGGGCTTGTTGTTTGTTTTGCTGATCAATCAGGTTTTCCTGGCTGGTCTGGTCTTTGTTATAGCGAGCCTGCCGCGCGGCATGAAACGCTTTTCCAGGGGGCTTCGCGTCGGATCGCTCGTGTTGATGTCCTGCGGTGTGCCGCTCAGCCTGTCCCATATCTGGATCGACATCACCGGATTGTTGGCCGAATACGGCTCATATGTCCTGATTGCCCTGGCCCTGTTTCTGGCAGTCTGGCAGAGCAAGCGCTGGCT
>JAAZFW010000402.1 GCA_012511525.1 Clostridiaceae bacterium | reverse complement strand
CGCATTTCCATGCGCGCCAGGAACTCCGGATTGCCGCCGAGCAGGATGTCCGTGCCGCGGCCGGCCATGTTGGTCGCAATCGTCACCGCGCCGAACCGCCCGGCCTGGGCGACGATCTCGGCTTCACGGTCGTGCTGCTTGGCGTTGAGGACATTGTGCTTGATCCCGTTACGCCGGAACAGCTCGGAGAGGAATTCGGATTTTTCGACGGATACCGTACCGATCAAGATCGGCTGCCCGGCCTCGTGGGCCTGTCTGACCTCCTCGAGCAGGCGACTGTACTTGCCGGCCTGGGTCTTGTAGACGCTGTCCGGCCGGTCGTCGCGGATCATCGGCTTGTTGGTCGGGATGCAGACGACATCCAGCTTGTAGATCGTGCGGAACTCGTTTTCCTCGGTCTGGGCCGTGCCGGTCATGCCGGACAGCTTGCGGTACATGCGGAAATAGTTCTGGAACGTGATCGTAGCCAACGTCTTGTTCTCGCGCTCGACCTTGACGTTCTCCTTGGCCTCGATCGCCTGGTGCAGCCCGTTGCTGTAGCGGCGGCCGAGCATCAGGCGGCCGGTGAAGTCATCGACGATGATGATCTCGCCATCCTTGATGACATACTGCTGGTCGCGGTGCATGATGCCGTGCGCCTTGAGGGCGTTGTTGATGTGGTGGTTGATCTGGTAGTTGTCCGGATCGGTCAGGTTCTCGACGTGGAAGTGCTGCTCGGCCTTATGGATGCCGCGCGTGGTCAGCACCGCGCTGTTGGCCTTTTCGTCGACGATGTAGTCGGCGTCGTCCTTGATCTGGTCCAGGTCCTGCTTGTCATCGGCTTCCGAGACGACGAAGCGCTGCAGGCGGCGGACGAATCGGTCCGCCTTTTCGTAAAGGTCGGAGGACTCGTCGCCCATTCCGGAGATGATCAGCGGCGTACGGGCCTCATCGATCAGGATCGAGTCGACCTCGTCGACGATGGCGAAGTTGAGCGGCCGCTGGACCATCTGCTCCTTGTAGGTCACCATGTTGTCGCGCAGGTAGTCGAAACCGAACTCGTTGTTGGTCCCGTAGGTGACGTCTGCCGCATAGGCGCGGCGCCGCTGGTCGTTGTCCAGATCGTGGACGATCAGGCCGACGCTAAGGCCAAGGTAGCGGTAGATCTTGCCCATCCACTCGCTGTCGCGCCGGGCCAGGTAGTCGTTGACCGTGACCACATGGACGCCTTTGCCGTTAAGGGCGTTGAGGTAGACCGGCAAGGTCGCCACCAGCGTCTTGCCTTCACCTGTTTTCATCTCGGCGATCCGGCCCTGGTGAAGCACGACGCCGCCGATCAGCTGGACGCGGTAGTGGACCATGCCCAGGACGCGCCGCGAGGCTTCGCGTACGGCGGCAAATGCGTCGGGCAGGATGTCGTCGAGCGAGGCGCCCTCGTCGAGGCGCGCTTTCAGTTTCGCGGTCGTCTGCTTCAGATCTGCCTCGGAAAGGGCCGCGTAGGTGTCGGCCAATGCCTCCACTTGATCAACAACCGGGAGGATCCGCTTGATCTCCCGGTCGGAATAGGTGCCGAAAAGTTTGGTCAGAAGACTCATTCGTGTTCCTTTCTCTTGCCGTCGTGCCTCACCGGCTTGTCACCGGACGGCAGTCTGCCGGCTTTTTCGAGCCGATCGAGCACCAGGCGGTAACCGTCGGCACCGTATTCCAGGCAACGGTTGACGCGGCTGATAGTCGCCGTGCTGACCCCTGTGCTGTCGCAGATATCGGTATAGGTCCGCCCCTGGCGCAGCATCAGGGCGACCTGCAGACGCTGGGCGAGCGACTTGAGCTCCGCCACGGTGCTGATGTCCTCGAAAAACGCGTAGCATTCATCGGTGCTTTTCAGCGATAAAATGGCGGCAAACAGCAAATCTGTTGACGCATCGCGCAGTTTATCATTCATATCTTTCCCCCAAAACTGACATGACAGAAGGGCATTTTGGCGTCTGGCCACTAGGTCCGTCTCGCATATAACCCATGATAACCCAAGGCTCGGGAAGATACAAGACAGCCCGCAAGGCTAGGACTAGCCGGGATCCGCCTGGCTGATCCCGGAGCGGACGACCTCAAAACGAACGTTTGCGGCTCCGGCCCGCGCGCCCAAACGGGCCAGGCTTTCGGCCAGCCAGTCCTGAGCGCCGTTTTCCGGGATCACCAGCAGCAGCCGCCGGGAGGTGATCTGCCCGGCCCCGATGCGGATGGTCTGGCCGCCCTTGTCGTAGTCGGCCCCCTGGAAAGCGGCCAGGCTGTCCAGGAAGTCGCCGATCTG
>JAAZFW010000047.1 GCA_012511525.1 Clostridiaceae bacterium | reverse complement strand
TCGGTGCTCTATCTGCCCGCGCCCCAGCTGTTTGACAGCCTGCAGGAACAGCGGATTTTGCTTTCCAGCTACAGTCCCGATCCGATCCGCCTGGAACACAGCCTGGCCATGAAGGACAGCATCCTCAATTGCAGTCTGCTATTAATCGACGATCTGGGCACGGAATCCGGCGCGTCGTCCCGCTATGCCGACCTGCTCGCCGTGATCGACAGCCGGCAGGGGCCGGGCCGGAAGATGATCATCTCCAGCAATGTCGATCCGGCCTCACTGCGCGATCACTACGACGAGCGGCTGCTCAGCCGCCTGGTCGGCGGGTTTGCTGTGTATCGCTTTTTTGGCGAGGATGTACGCCTGGCGCTGAACCGGCGCCGGCGCGGCGGATAACGGTCTGTCAGGCGACCGGCCGCGGATCCAGCCCGATCTGACCGGACGAACCGACCTGGTCCAGCCAGGCGACGGTATCGGCCTGGCCGGCTGACTTGGCCAATTCGGCCGCGTCACGGGCGAAGAAAGACGGCTGGCTGGAGAGCAGACGAAGGTTTCCGGTCAGTTCCCATGCGCCGAGACTGGCCGGGATCAGGAGCGAGTCACCGGCGAACAGGGGATCCGACAGCTGATGTCCCGCTTCGCTGCGGTAGGCGATGCCGCCCTTGCCTGCGATGACGGTCAGGGTTCGGAAACGGCTGGAGTCGCTGTAGAAGGCGGCTCGGCCGCTGACTTGGAGCTCTTCAACAAGAAAATAGCGGTTCAGGACCAGGATGCGGCGCGTCAGGCCTTCTGTCCGGAGAAACAAGCCGCTCAGCAGCGGTACGGGGCCGGGGCGGTCGAAAGCGATCACATCGAGCGCTTTTGCGACGTGAAGCGGACGGGTCTGCCCGTTGCTGTCCCGGCGGTTGTAGTCGAAAACACGGTAGGTTGTGTCGGCATTCTGCTGGATTTCGCACACGACAAGGCCTTCGCCGATCGCGTGAACCAGCCCGGCCGGTATGTTGATCGCATCTCCGGCCTGAACCGGGATTGTGTGCAGCAAGTCGAGGCAGGTGCCGTCGTCGATCGCTTTCGCGAAAGCGTCGCGCGTCACGCCCGGGGCCAGGCCGGCGATCAGGCGCGCGCCAGGCCTGGAGGAAACCACGTACCACATTTCGTTTTTGCCGCTTTCGCCGTTTTCGTGACGCATGGCGTAGGCATCGTCAGGATGGACCTGGACCGACAAGCGGTCATTGGCGTCGATCAGCTTGACCAACAGAGGAAAGCGGTGCTTGAAGGACTCAGGCACCTGGCTGCCCAGCAGCTTTGCGCCGAGTTTGCGGCCGGCGTCTGCAAGGCTGATGCCGGCCAGCATGCCGTTGCTGACGACCGACATCCCGTTGGGATGGGCGGAGATTTCCCAGCTTTCGGCGACCCGGCCTTCCCGGGGCAGCATCTTGCCCAGTTCCTCCAGAGACCGTCCGCCCCAGATATAGTCTTTATAGACGGGCTTGAAACGTAAAGGATAATACATAAAGGGCTCCTCTTCGGCAGGTCAGTGAGCGATTGCGCGCTAAAAAACTCATCAATATTATACCATAAGGAGCCGCCTGGCCTTTGCGCTGACGGTTCAAAATTGGCCGGAATCTGTTATGATAATAAGAGCCTGCGGCAAGACCGGGGCAGAAAGGCTTGGGAGATGGACATTCGCTGTGGCATCGATGTGATCCGGATCGACCGCGTTCGTCGTGCTGTCGAACGGCTGGGCCAGCCCTTTTTGGATAGGGTCTGGACCGCCGGGGAGCAATCGTACTGCCGCACCGCGCGGCAGCCCTTGTCAAATGCATCCTGCGCGTCGCTCGCAGCCCGCTTTGCGGCCAAGGAGGCGATCGCCAAGGCGCTGGGCAGCGGCATCGGCCGAGACGGCATCCGCTGGACCGATCTGGCCATCTGTCCGGATCCTTCAGGGCAGCCTCAGGCACAGCTTTCAGGGCTGGCAAGAACCCGCTTTCTCAGCCTGGGCGGGACGAAAATCTGCCTCAGCCTGACGCATGACGGCAACCTTGCCATCGCGCAGTGCGTCCTGTTGTGCGAGAACGCGTCATGACCCGGCCGGTTCCGTCGTTTCAAAAAGGATCCTCCGGCCGCGACCGTTCCTCGCCGCGAGCCTGGCGCAGTCCGCGGCAGGTTGACCATTACTGGACCTTCTACAAAAAAGGCCTTTATGTCAGCAAACCATCGTCAGGAATTCCCGGCTGGCTGCTGCCCTTGCTGGCGCTGCTCATTCTGAGCGTCCTGATCTTCTGGGCGGCTCCGTTAGCGGTGTCGCGCCTCCAGGCGCGCCAGCAGGGCAACAGCCAGTCCGAGCAGACGGAACCCGTCTTGAAGTATGGCGACGCGACCCGCGTCGTGATCCGGCCGGTCGCAGATGTCTTCGCCGCCCCGGACCTCAAGGCGGGCCGCCTCAGCCAGGTGCTTTTCAACGAGCCAGTCACGCTGCTGCCGGAGCGCTGCCCGTTCGGGTTCGCGGCTGTCAGTCTTCAGGATGGCCTGTCCGGATACATGATGACAAAAGACCTGACCGAATCGACCCGATCGGTCGAACCGTCCGGATATGCGTACAAGGCGGTCGTAGTCAACGCGACCAAACGGGTCATGTCGCATGCCCGCCGCGGCACGTTGCTGGTGGAAGTCCCGATGGGGACGGTCCTTTATATTCCGTACCGGGGATCCGGCATCGCCCAGGTTGCCCTGCCGGACGGATCAACGGGCTGGATCAGCGATGAAGGCGTTGTCATTTTACCATCACAAGAGCAAATCAAGCCGCCGTTCGAGCCGCGTCAGAGCTTTTGCACCAGCGTGATGACGTTCCTCCAGGCGACGGTGCTTGAGGAAGGCCAGACGGTATACGGCATCTCGATGGCCGGGATCGTCCGATTGGCTGGCGCCGTCAACGGCCTTAACGTGCCTCGCAGTCTGGAGGGCCTGACCGGGGCCGGGCAACCGGTCGCGGTGACGCGAAACGAACAGACCGGCCTGGTTGACCTGGCGAACCTGGAAAGGGCGGATCTGCTGATTCTGGCCGCATCCGGACAGCCTGACAAGGCGGCGGACTTGGCTGTCTACCTGGGTGACAGCCAGATTCTCTACGCCAGGCCGACCCAGTCGACCGTCCAGGTGATGGACCTGGCCCGGGAGACGGACATCCAAACCCGGATCATGGCGGTGCGCCGGCTTTATCCCTGAGATTGCAACGAAAAAGAGTGCCCGCTTGGGACACTCTCAGTCTGGCATCTGCTTGAAATCCGTGCAGCGACATACGTCGGCAACGCGGTATCAGGCCCTCTTGACCGCGTTGGACCGGAGGCACCTGGAGCAGACGTGCATGGTTTTGGGCGTGCCGTCAACAACGACCCGGACTTGGCGGACATTCGGTTTCTGGCGAACCAGGGCCCGACGTGAAACCTGGGAACGGGTGATGCTGATTTTCCTGCCGAAAAACATGTCCTTCTGGCAGATATCGCACTTGGCCATTGTGTACACCTCCTTGCGTTTGCTGCGAAACGCGCACATGGAATAATAACATAAATAGGGGGCAAAAAGCAAGCGGTTTGCCGCATTTTCCGGCAGTTCAGTTCGCGCCTGCCGGGGACCCGAAGGCCGGGGTCGGCGAAACCGGGTCATCCGGCTTCTTGGAGCGCATGGGCTTGCCATCCGGACCCTCACCCAGGAACAGGCCGCGCTGGATGGCGTGGGTCGGGCAGACCTCGAGGCACTTGTTGCAGTGTGTGCACAGGTTCTGGTCGATCACCGCCAGCGGGCCGTCCATGGTGATCGCCCCGGACGGGCAGACCTTGTAGCATCGGCTGCAGCCGATGCAGCCCACCTTGCAGTTCTTGCGTGTCTGGGCACCGGGCCATTTGTTGCGGCAGGACACCGTGTAGGCATTGTAGTGGCGCGGAATGATCTGGATCAGTTCCTTGGGGCAGGCCGCGACGCACAGGCCGCACGCCTTGCATCGTTCGGTGTTGATGTGGGCGATACCGTCCGAGATCGTGATGGCGTCATACGGGCAGACCGCCACGCAGTCACCAAAGCCCATGCAGCCGAAGGTGCACGAGTTCGGCCCTGAGAAAAGCCCCTGGGCTGAGGCGCAGCTGGTAATGCCCTGGTAATCGTAGCGCTTGCTTGTATGATCGGTCGTACCCTGGCAGAAGACGTAGGCGACCTGGGGGATAAATGACGGGGGGCTAAGACCCAGGATAGCCGCCAGTTCCATCGCGGTCTCTTTGCCGCCGACCGGGCACTTGGCCGCGTTAGGTTCACCGTCGCGCAGGGCCATGGCGTAGGCGTCACAGCCTGAGTAGCCGCAGGCGCCGCAATTGACACCGGGCAGCGCGGCGCGGATTTCCTCGAGTTTCTCGTCCGCCGGCAAGGCGAAGATGCGGGCCGCCACGACCAGGATGATACCGAGGATCAGGGCGATGCCGCCGCCGATGGCCGTCGGTACGAGAATCGATTGCAGATTGAGTGACATGGCGATCAGGTACATGGACTTTCCTCCTGGCGTTCAGCGATTAGCTGAACAGGTTCTCGATCAGGCCCTTGAAGCCGAAGAAGGCGATGGAGACCAGAGCTGCGGATACGAGTGTGATGGGCAGGCCCTTGAAAAAGCGCGGCACGTCGGCATGGTCAACCTTGGACCTGACCCCGGAAAAGAGGAACAGCGCCAGCATGAAGCCAAGCCCCGCGCCCAGGCTGTTGATCATGGACTCACCGAAGCCGTACGCCTGGTCGATGTTGAGGATGGCAACGCCGAGGATGGCGCAATTGGTCGTGATCAGGGGCAGGTAGATGCCCAGGGCCTGGTAGAGCGGCGGCAGCGCCTTTTTGAGGAAGGTCTCGATCAGCTGCACCAGGGCGGCGATGACCAGGATGAAAATGACGGTCTGCAGGTAGCCCAGGTCGTACGGGGCGAGCAGGAGGTAGAAGACCGGCCAGGTGATGGCGGTTGCCAGGACCATGACGAAAATGACCGCCATGCTCATGCCCATCGCCGTTTTCAGGTTCTTGGAGACACCGAGGAACGGGCAGATGCCGAGAAATTTCGACAAGACGAAATTGTCGACCAGGATGGCGCTGAACAGAATAATCAGCATCTCTTTCATGCGTTGTCACCTCCGTCGCCTGACTTGTCCGGTTTGGCTTTCCCTGCCATGCGGCGCACGCCTTCGTCGGCCTGCAGCTGGTTTTGCACGCCGCTGCGCCCGAAGCTGCAGCCGCCGCATAGCAGGCAGGCCGTCTGGTCGGAGATGGCCCCGGCGCAGATGGTGTCGTCCTCCTGCGTTTCCTTGCCGGCCTTGTCAGACAGCTTGTTGGCCAGGGCGATCAGGATACCGAAGACGAAGAAACCGCCCGGCGGCAAGATCATGATCAGCATCGGCTCGATATAGCCGCCGGCCTGCAACCCGGGGATGCCCAGGTCGAAGAAGGTGCCGTTGCCGATGATCTCCCGGATGGTGCCCATCAGGATCAGGGCAGCCGTATAGCCGGCACCCATGCCCAGGCCGTCGGCCAGGGAGGGAAGGACAGCATGCTTGCTGGCGAACATCTCGGCCCGCGCCAGGATGATGCAGTTGACCGTGATCAGGGGGATGAAGATGCCCAGCGATTCGTTGAGTGATGGCACGAGGGCCTCCATCAGCAGCTGGATGATCGTGACGAAGCCGGCGATGACGGTGATGAACGCCGGGATGCGGACTTTATCGGGAATCACCCGGCGCAGCAACGAGATCACCAGGTTGGAGCCCAACAAGACAAAGGTAGCGGCGATCCCCATGCCCAGGCCGTTTTTAACCGATGTCGTGACGGCCAGGGTCGGGCAGGTGCCGAGGATCAGACGCAGAACGGGATTTTCCAGAATCAGGCCTTTGCTGATCTCTTTGCCCAAACTGACGGTTTTTTTGGCTGCCATGCTTACTGTCCCTCCTTGTCCAGGGCCAGATAGCCCTCGATGGCGGCATTGACTGCCTCCATGACCGCGCGTGACGAGATGGTCGCGCCGGAGATTGCGTCCAGCGGCTGCAGCTGGCTGTTCGACGTATCCAGCGCAAACAGCGTGTCGGCCAGCTTGCCGACAAATTGGCCCGTGAAAGCAGCTTGCTCGACTTTCTTGCCCAGTCCAGGTGTTTCGCTGTTCGTCAGCACCCGCACGCCGACAAGCGCGCCCTCGGTATCGATGGCGACCATCGCCGGCACCTGGCCGCCGTAACCGCGCTTGCTGGCGACAAACAAGTAACCCAGCGCTTGGCCGTTATCTCCCTCAGCCCGGGTGATTTCACCCAAATCATCCGGCGCGCCGTCCGGCAGGCTGAGGGTCGTAAAGCCGGACGCGTCGGGGAACAGGGCGAACCGGTTGGCATTGGCCGCGATTTCGCTTTGCCGCATCCGCTCGGCTCGGGTCAGTTCGAACGTCAGGGACAGCAGCCCTGTCGTCACGAGGCAGATGGCACATAGGATGACGGCAGGCAAAAAGGGCTTAAGACTTGGCATGTCGCACACCTCCAAAGGGCACCGGGATCGTCCAGCGGTCGATGTGCGGTGTCAGGATATTCATGAAGAGGATCGCAAAGGAGACCCCTTCGGTCATGCCGCCGAACAAGCGCACCAGGCTCGTGATCAGGCCGCAGCCGAGGCCGAAGATGATCTTGCCTTTGTTGCTCAGCGGCGACGTGACATAGTCGGTCGCCATGAAGAAAGCGCCCAGGAACAGGCCGCCGGACAGCATGTGGTACAGGGGATCTTGTCCGAACAAGGCCGTCAGCAGGGCGACAGTCAGGATGTAGGTTACCGGAATCAGGGGCGAGATCACCCGCCGGATCAGCAGGTAGACGACGCCGGCGGCAAGGGCCAGAACCGACACTTCGCCCAGGCAGCCGCCCTTGTAGCCGATAAACAGGTCCAGGTAGCCCGGCATCACCGCGCTGCCCGTTTCACCGGCCTGAATCAGGTACAGGGGCGTCGCCGTGGCGATCAGGTCGACGCCTTCGGCGATCGGCTCGGTGCCGGGTATGCCGTGTCCGGGGATCCGGCCGGCCAAAATCGCCCAGCGGGTCATGGCCGCTGGAAACGACAAGGTCAGGATGATCCGGGAGGCAAGAGCCGGATTGACAAAATTCTGGCCGATGCCGCCAAACATCTGCTTGACGACGACGACGGCGACAAACGAGCCGATGACCGGAACATAAAGGGGGACGGTCGGCGGCAGGTTGAAGGCCAGCAGCAAACCGGTAACCACTGCGCTCAAGTCGCCGATCGAGTTGTAGCGCTTCATCAGCTTGCGGCTCAGGTACTCGAACAGCACCGCCGTCGTGCAGGTCAGCACGACGATCAGGAGAGAGCGCAGCCCGAACATATAGATAGAGACGCCCAACGCGGGCAGCAGGGCGATGATCACGTCCAGCATCAGTCGGGTCGTGGACGCCTGGTCCCGGATATGGGGAGATGATGATACTTGCAGCGTCATTTGGCAGCGCCCTCCTTGGCTTTTGCGGCTTGCTGCGCCGAGCGGACATCCATTTTGCCGATCCGGATGCTCTGGACCAGGTGCCGCTTGGCCGGGCAGACATACGTGCAGCTGCCGCATTCGATGCAGTCCATGATGTGGTATTGGTTAAGCCCTTCCACATCCTTGTTGCGCGACATGTTGTCGAGCGTCGTCGGCATCAGATGCATCGGGCAGACATTGACGCAGCGGGCGCAGCGGATACACTGGGTTTCCGGCGGCAGCTGGGCTTCTTTCTGGTCAAAGACGAGAATGGCGTTGTTGTGCTTGATAATGCTGGCTTCCACCCGATCCAGTGCGACGCCCATCATCGAGCCGCCCATGATGACCTTGCCGGGTTCGCCGGTCATGCCGCCGGCCGCCTCGATGACATCGGGGATCGGGGCTCCGATCGGGACGTTGATGTTGCACGGCACCTTGACCGCGCTGCCATCGAGCGTCAGGCGCTTGCGGATCAGGGGCATGCCGGTCTTCAGGTACTTGGAGATGAAGCGGACCGTGCTGACGTTGAGCACGAGCACACGGACATCGTGCGGCAGCCCGCCGGTCGGAACTTTGCGGCCGGTCAGGGAATAGATCAGCATCTTCTCGGCGCCCTGCGGATAGACTGTCTTCAATCGGACGATCGAAATGTTCGGCTCCAAATTGGCGGACAGTTTCAGCTTCATCAGCTCGTAGTTCAGCACGTCGATTGCCAGCGGCTTGTTGCTCTCGACCCCGATCAGGGCTTTGGGGATGTCGAGATGCTTCATGACCTGGATGATGCCGTCGATGATCTCGTCAGGATGCTCGGCACACTGGCGGAAATCGGCCGTGATGTACGGCTCGCACTCGGCCGAGTTGATCACGAGCACATCCGGTTCCTTGCCGGCCGGCGGCTGCATCTTGATGTGCGTCGGGAAGCCGGCGCCGCCCAGGCCGACCAGGCCGGAGTCACGCACCGCCTGCAGGAAGGACGCGCGGTCCGTGATCACAGGCGGCTGGACGCTCTCGTCGATCGTGTTCAGTCCATCGGACTCGATCACGACTACCTGGACCGCTTTGCCCGTGCTGGCGACTTCCTTGAGCACCGATTTGACGGTTCCCGAAACGCTTGAATGGATCGGGACGGCCATCGGAGCATCGGCTCGGCCGATCAGCTGACCGACCTTGACCGGGTCGCCTTCTTTGACGACGCACGTGCAGGGCGGCCCGATATGCATGCTCATCGGGATGCGGACCGTTTTGAATTTATCGAGACGGACCGTCGGATAAAAATGCGTGTTTTTATTACCGCGCGGGTGCACCCCGCCGGAAAAATTGCCGAAACGAAACACAAAAAAACCTCCCGGACAATATTGTTGCCGATTTTCGGTTGAATTGCTCTCCAGTTTCTTCGGCTTTTCGCTGCCACAGCGCCTGGGGAACGATTCATTTGCCACCGTCTAATATAACACAATCCTGGAAAAATAGTAGCCTTTTGACCGGAATCTCTCGGCGAAAAGCTGGCAATTTTGACTAAAAATCGGGACGAAATGATCGTAAACGTGTTCGGTTCGCCGGGTTTACATGTTAAAAAGGCGGGTTGCGCGCATCGGCACAACCCGCCCCGGGAACGAGTTCCGGAATGGTCTCAGCCTTCTTCACCCCACTGGACCTTCTGCACCTTTTCGCCCTTCAGGCTGCGGACATAGGCCGCAGCCGACATACCGGCCTGAGCACCCTCGCCGACG
Organism: Clostridiaceae bacterium; assembly: GCA_012511525.1. Taxonomy (GTDB): domain Bacteria; phylum Bacillota; class Clostridia; order Saccharofermentanales; family UBA5734; genus JAAYBY01. Next base: position 8,139 of record JAAZFW010000047.1, on the reverse strand, counting down.
GCCACCGCGATTTGCAGCAGCCCGCCGGTGCAGTCCCCTGCCGCGAACAAGCCCGGCAGGTTGGTCGCCTGTTGCTTGTCGGCCAGAATGACTTTCCCGTCGTTGTCAAGGCCAAGCTTGAGTGCCAGATCCAGGGCGGACGCTGTACCTTCGGCAACGAAGACCCCGTCGACATCAAGGGTATCCCCGTTCGTTAGCACCAGGCGGCGCACCTTTTCGTCATCGCCTTCCAGGCGGGCGATCTTGTCCTGACGGATCACCAGTTCGGCATCCGCAACGTCAGTTTCGAGCTCGCGTCCGTTGGTCAAAAGGTAAATTGTCGCGGCAAACGGCTTGAGCTCGGCGGCCTCCTTGAGGGCATAGGCGCCGTTGCCGATAACCGCCACCGTTTTGCCCCGGTAGAAAAAACCGTCGCAGGTGGCACAGTAGCTGACGCCCCGGCCTTCATATGCGGCCAGCCCCGGCACCGCGGCCTTGCGCCGCGGCATGCCCGTAGCCAGCACGATGCTGACCGCCTGGACATGACGGGTCGGCGTTTCGACCAGGAATGTGTCCTCCCAGCGAATGCCGGTCACTTCGTCCTGCACACGCTCGATGCCCAGCCTGCTGGCCTGATCCAGGCCGCGCTGCAGCAGGTCCGGTCCGCTGACAGGGTCAACAAAGCCGTAATAGTTCTCGATCTTGTCCGCTTTTGCCAGCGAGCCGCTGTCCCGGCCGATCAGGAGGACGGATAGTCCGGAGCGGACAGCGTAGACCGCCGCCGACACGCCGGCCGGACCCTGGCCGATGACCACGACATCGTACGTGACGCTCATCCCAGCACCGCCTTCAGGTCCGCTTCAGCATTTGAGACCGGGCTGAGTCCGAACTGGTTGACCAAAACGCCCAGGACATTCTCCGAGACGAAGGCCGGCAGTGTCGGGCCAAGGCGGATGTTCTTGACACCGAGCGAGAGCAGGCTGAGCAGAACACAAATGGCCTTTTGCTCATACCAGGACAACACCAGCGTCAGCGGCAGCTGGTTGATATCGGTCTCGAACACCTCCGCCAGCTTGACGGCGACGCGGATGGCCGAGTAGGCATCGTTGCACTGGCCCATGTCCATGATGCGCGGGAACGGTCCGATCTTGCCCAGGTCGAGGTCGTTGAAGCGGTACTTGCCGCAGGCCAGCGTCAGGACCAGGGTGTCCGGCGGCGTCGCGGCGACGAAATCGGTGTAGTAATTGCGGCCGGGTTTGGCTCCATCGCAGCCGCCGACCAGGAAAATATGCCGGATCGCGCCGGACTTGACGGCTTCGACGACCTCGCCGGCGGCGGCCAGAACAGATTCGTGACCGAACCCGGTGATCAGGCTGGAACCGCCGTTGACCCCTTTCATGGTGACCGGTTTGTCATACCCGCCCAGCGCCAGTGCCTTTTCGATCACGGGGCCGAAATCCTTGCCGTATGGGCTGTCCGGGATGTGGACCAAACCGGGGTAACCGACAACCGCTGTCGTGAATACGCGGTCGGCGTAGTCTTTCCTGGGCGGCATCAGGCAATTGGTGGTGAACAGGAAGGCGCCCGGCACGTTGCGGAACTCCTTTTGCTGGTTCTGCCAGGCTGTGCCGAAATTGCCCTTGAGGTGCGGGTATTTCTTCAGCTCGGGGTAGCCGTGGGCCGGCAGCATTTCACCATGCGTGTAGATGTTGATGCCTTTCCCGGCTGTCTGGTCGAGCAGCATCTTCAAATCGAGCAGGTCATGGCCAGACACGACGATGAACGGTCCCGGCTCGATAGTCATGGTGACCGGAGTCGGGACGGGATGGCCGTAGGCACCGGTGTTGGCCTCGTCGAGCAGCTCCATGCAGCGGTAGTTGTCCAGACCGAACTGGTGCAGGATTTTCAGCCATGCGTCGACACGGTGGTGGGTGCCGACCTCGCGCATGCCGCGAAACAACGCTTCGGTGACCTCTGGATCCTTGCGGCCCAGCACGTAGGCGTGGTAGGCATAGGCGGCCATGCCGCGCAGCCCGAGCAGCAGCAGTGTGCGCAGGGCGACTTCGTCCGCGTCGCCGTGGAACAGCTCCTCGCCGCGGGTGATATCCGCCTGTCCGGCGCCGCAGCAGGATCCGCAGCCGCTGTTTTGCGGCTTGAGCTGGTCGATCTGGTTCTGGATCAGGCCGGTCAGCTCTTTAATATCGTCGTCATTGAAATTGACGTTGGTGATCGTGGTGAACAAGCCTTCCATCATCAGCTCGGCGGCATGGTCGGTCATCTCTTCGCCTTCCATGAACATCGCCAGCTCGATCAGCTTGACGGTCAGGTCGTCCTGCAAATTGGATGTGGCCGGCTGCTTGCCGCAGGCGCCGACCCGGGTGCAGGCCTTGCCGCCCGCGACCTGTTCGCATTGAAAACAAAACATGCTGTTTGACATCTGGTTAGTAACCTCCCGTAATTGTTGGTTTCGTCAGCTTCTGACAACCATTATAGCGTTGATCGCATCCCGATAAAAGAGCGCGAACGTGCCCGCTGGTTGTTTTCCCGCGGTATTGTACTATAATGAGACAAACAAATCCGTTGCCCTGGCAACCCTTTTTCGAGAATGCGGGAGGTTTGGCTTGTCCGATCGCTGGAAATCTGTCCTGATGCGCACCCGGCTGTTTGCCGGCTTGTCTGCCGAGCAGCTCGATATTTTGCTGCGTTGCTTTAACGCTGCCGAACGCGTTTTTGCCAAAGGCGACCTGCTTTGCCTGGCCGGTCAGCCTCAGGCGACGATCGGCCTGGTCCTGGACGGGCGAGTCCTGGTCCAGAAGGAGGACGAAGCCGGCAGCCGGCTGATCATCGGCCTGTTCGGTCCCGGCGACCTGTTCGGCGAGGTGTCTGCCTTCGCCGGCAACGGGTCCTGGCCCAACACGGTTGTCGGCGACAGCGCCGGCGCGGTGCTTTTCGTCCCTTTCGACAAAATCAGCCGCCCCTGCTGCCGGGCCTGCGACGCCCACCAGGTGATGGCGGCCAACATGCTGCGCATCCTGGCCGGCAAGGCGCTCATGATGAACAAGCGGATCGGGTTCATTCGCCTCAAGGGAATGCGCCAGAAACTGGCGGCTTACCTGTACGACCAGTACCGGCAAAGCGGATCAAGCACGTTTCGGACGCACATGAACCGGGAGGCCCTGGCAGACTTTCTCAATGTCTCACGGCCGTCTATGTCACGGGAACTGAGCCGGATGAAAGCGGACCGGCTGATCGATTATGACCGCTCGATATTTACCGTCACGGATCCCAAACGCCTGGCCGCTTTGATCCAGGCAGAACACTAGGAGGCACATTATGCTGGATATCAACCTGATCCGGGAGAACCCCGGCCTGGTCACGGAAAAACTCGCCCGCAAGGGATTTGCGGCCGACTTCGGACCGTTCCTGGCCCGCGACGCCGAACGCCGCCGCCTGATCCAGGCAACCGAGCAGCTCAAGGCGGAAAAGAACAAGACATCGGCCCGCATCCCGATCCTGAAAAAGGAAAAGCAGGATGTGGCTCCGCTGCTGGCGCGCATGAAGGCGATCGGCGAAGAGATCCGTTCCGGCGACGAGAAAATCGACGCGCTGGACAAGCTGCAGCAATCGTTCCTGGAGACGCTGCCCAACCTGCCGGCCGACGATGTCGTGGCCGGCGGCAAGGAAAACAACCAGGTCGTCTCAAGCGGCAACGAGAAGCCGGTTTTCGCCTTTGGCCCAAAACACCATGTCGACCTGTGCGAACAGCTTGGCCTGATCGACTATCGCCGGGGCGCGATGCTGGGCGGCAGCGGCTTCTGGGTCTACCGCGGCCTGGGCGCCCGCCTGGAGTGGGCTTTGCTCAACTATTTCATGGAGGAGCACCTGGCCGACGGATACGAGATGATCCTGCCGCCGCATATCCTGACCTGGCAGTGCGGCTATACGGCCGGGCAATTCCCCAAGTTCAAAGACGATGTCTTCCAGCTGCGCCGGGACGACGGCGATGATTTCACGCATTTCATCTTGCCGACCGCGGAAACGGCATTGGTCAATCTGCATCGCGACGAGATTCTTGACGAGAGCCAGCTGCCGCTGCGCTACTTCGCCTACACGCCCTGCTACCGTAAAGAGGCGGGCAGCTACCGGGCCGAGGAGCGCGGCATGATCCGCGGCCACCAGTTCAACAAGATCGAGATGTTCCAGTATGTCAAGCCGGTGCAGTCCGAAGCGGCCCTGCAGGAACTGGTCGGCAAGGCGGCCCGCCTGGTCGAGAAGCTGGGGCTGCATTACCGGGTCAGCAAGCTGGCGGCCGGCGACTGCAGCGCTTCGATGCGCAAGACCTACGACATCGAGGTGTGGATTCCCAGCATGAACGACTACAAGGAAGTCAGTTCGGCATCCGACGCCGGCGACTACCAGGCCAGGCGCGGCAACATGCGCTACCGCAGCCAGGAGACCGGCAAACCTGTCTTTGTCCATACGCTGAACGCCTCCGGGCTGGCGACCAGCCGGATCTTCCCCGCGATCGTCGAGCAGTTCCAGCAAGCTGACGGCAGCGTCGTCATACCGGAAATCCTGCGCAAGTGGCTGGGCGGCCTGGAAAAAATCGGCCCGTAACCTGGTTCCTGGTACGTTCTGCACCCGGGATGGCCGCGATTGTTCGCGGCCATCTTTCATGCTAGAATGAAAGCACAGGAAGGGAGGTCATGCCATGCTGGTACGAAACTGTTCCGGAGGTGTTGTTTTTTCCGGTGACAGGGTTCTGCTTTTGATGAACGACAAGCATGAGTGGGTGTTCCCCAAAGGTGTCATCCGCAGCGGCGATTTTCCCGATGAAGTCGCCGTCCGGCGCGTTCAGTTCGAGGGGAATATCAAAGCGCGTATTGTATCATCGGCAGGACGAACCAATTATGAGTTCTACTCGATATCCCGTCAGCGGCCCGTCTGCAACAAGATCGTCTGGTATATCATGACCACCGAACAGGATACGGCAACCGCCAATGAAGCCCTGGGTTTTCTGGACGCCGGCTTTTTCCCGATCGAGGACGCCATGGATAAGGTGACCTACAGCCAGGACAAATCGCTCCTGATGCTTTCCTATCAGAAATACAAGGAGCTGGTCCAATCGACCTGATACGCCGACAATACCGTACGGTACAAAAATCCGCCAGGATTGAGCTGGAAGAGAAAAAGTCGAGATTCATAGCCGCTTGCCGCCCGGTCGGGACCGAAGCAGAGGCGCAGGCTTTTCTCTCGTCGGAACGCGGCGCCTATCCGGACGCCTCGCACCATGTTTATGCCTGGATCACCGGCGGCGTTTACAGCCATCAGCGCTATTCAGACGACGGCGAACCGCAGGGAACCGCCGGCATGCCCGTGCTCGATGTGCTCAGGTACCAGGAACTGGAGCAGGTTGCCGTCGTGGTGACCCGCTATTTCGGCGGTACGCTTTTGGGCACCGGCGGTTTAAGCCGGGCATACGGGCAAGCCGCTGTCCAGGCGGTCGAGGCTGCCCGGCCGGTCCTGATGCGGCTTTGCCGCGAATACCAGGTCACAGCCAGCTATACCGACCATGAGCGGCTGAGCCGGGCCTGGCTGCAGGCGGGCTGGCGCTGTTCCGGAGCCGTGTTCGGCATCGATGTCGACATCAAGGTCCAGGTTCCCCTGGAATCTGACGACGCGTTTCGGCAGCTCTGTGCCGACCTGACCGGCGGCGCCGCCCTGATCGAGCCGCAGCGGCAAGTCTATCTCCCGCTGCCGCCGCCCGACCCTCCTCCTGCGCGGGCATAACCGGTCCCGAGGCCATGCAGACAAACAGGAGGAATAAAAGCCATGTCAGGTCATTCGAAATGGAACAACATCAAGCGCAAAAAAGGCGCGGCCGACGCCCAGCGCGGCGCGGTTTTCACCAAAATCGGGCGTGAAATCCAGGTCGCCGTCAAAAACGGCGGCGCGGATCCGGAGGTCAACAGCCGCCTCAAGGACGTGATCGCCAAAGCCAAGGCGGCCAACATGCCCAACGACAACATCCAGCGCAGCATCACCAAGGCTGCCGGTGCGGCGGATTCGGACAACTTCGAGGAGATCACCTACGAGGGGTACGGCCCGGGCGGCGTGGCCGTCATGGTGCGGACGCTGTCAGACAACCGCAACCGGACCGCCGGCGACCTGCGCCACATCTTCGACAAGTTCGGCGGCAACCTGGGGACAACCGGCTGCGTCGGCTTCCTCTTTCAGGATAAAGGCACCCTGATCATCGAGCGCGACGGGGCCCCCGACGAGGAGACCATGATGCTGGCGGCCCTTGAAGCCGGCGCCGAGGATTTCGCAGCTGAGGACGAGGCTTACGAGATCACAACAGAGCCTGACCAGTACGATGCGGTGCGCTCTGCGCTGGAACAGCAGGGATTCGTCTTTCTGGATGTCTCGCTGGGGCCGGTGCCGGTCACCTGGACCGCGCTGACCGATCCGGACATGACGGTCAAGATGGAGAAGCTGATCGAGAAACTCGAAGAGCACGACGATGTCCAGGAGGTCTACCACAACTGGGAGCAGGGCTGAACGGCTGTGTTGGCCGGTAAGGGAGCGTGAAGCAGACGGCGATCCGATTTGACAGGCATCGCAAAATGGCGCAAGAGGCGGCGGCCGACCACCTGCAGGACCACCAGGAGCGGGACAAGCCGGAACGCGGCCGGACCTTGCGGACGCTGGGCAGGCTGGCCGACGTGGTCAACCGCCAGTCGACGACCGAAAAGGCCGACGACGACATGCGCGCCGTCCTGGCCAGCATCACGGTGATCGCCTTTATCGGGCCCAGCGGTACCGGCAAGAGCACCCACGCCACCCGTATCGCCAGCAAATACCAGATCGCGTTTATCATCGACGACGGGCTTCTGATCCACGGCAGCCGGATACTCGCCGGGGCATCGGCCAAAAAGGCGCCCTCCAAGCTGGAGTCCGTCCGTCAGGCCCTGTTTGCCGACGAGACCCGCGCAGCAGTCATGCGCCGGGCCCTGGCCGCGCAAAAACCGTCGACCCTGATGATCCTGGGCACCTCTGACGGCATGCTGACAAAGATCTGCCAGAACCTGTGGCTTAATCCCCCCCGCATGCTGATCCGCATCGAGGATGTCAGCACCGAGGAGGAAATGCGCCAGGCCCGCGAGGTGCGCCTGTCGCAGGGCAAGCACGCCATCCCCGTGCCCAGCATGGAGATCAAGCACGAGTTTTCCGTCACGTTCATCGATCCGTTTGCCCGTCTGCGCCGCCGCCGTGACCGCAGCCATCCCGCGGCGGATACGGACCGGACCGTCGTGCGGCCGACTTTTTCTGGCCTGGGCAGCTATTCGATGTCTGACGAAGCCATCCGCATGATGATCGAGATCATCATCAGCCAGGTGCGCGGCGTCGCCGGGCTGACGGGATTTACAGTCCGCACGGAAGTCTACGGCGTCGTGCTGGACATCGACCTGGCCCTGTTCTACGGCTACAACGCTCCCCAGGTCCTCCAGGACGTCCAGGAGAAGGTCAGCAGTCAGATTGAGGCCTATACGGCGATCAACGTGATGGTGGTCAACGTGAGGGCCCGGCGCGTCGTCCACCAGCCGGAGCCGGCAGCGGAACATAAGAGCAGGAGACTTTCATGAAGGAAAAGATCTACACGATACCGGTCAACGACGCGTTCAGCCATCCAGATGGCTGCCCGCTCTGCAGCTTGGAGCAATCCCTCAACGCGCAACTGCTGGACTATTACCTGGGCCCATCCCTGATGGAACCCGACGTGCGCCAGACCACCAACGCCAAGGGCTTTTGCCGGGAGCATCTCAACCAGCTTTACAACCGGGAGATCAATCGGCTGGGCTTGGGCCTGATGCTGCATACCCACATGGCCGATCTTGTCGAACGCCTGGAACCGGAGCTGAAGGGCAGTATCCCCGTGGCCCGCACCGGCCTTTTCAACGGGCGCAAAAAAGACTACCGGGAGATGCTCAATCTGGCCGCCGAGCAGATCGAGAAGCGCATCAGCAGCTGCGTGATCTGCGTCCGTATGGAAGCGACCATGGAGCGCTACCTGGATGTCATCTTTTACGAATACTGCGCCGATCCGGCTTTCAAGAACCGGTTCGAAAACGTCGGCGGCTTTTGCCTGCCGCACCTGGC
>JAAZFW010000401.1 GCA_012511525.1 Clostridiaceae bacterium | reverse complement strand
TGTATCTGGACGCGGTTACAAAAAAGGTGGTCGGCATAGCCTTGCTGGCGTAATGGTCATGAGTCCGTATCGTCGTCCTGCGGCGCCGGACGCACGATTCCCTGAGCCAAATCGCTCAGTTCACTGAGGGCGTCCTCGAGTTCATTGGCCGCGTCGAAGGCATCCAGGAGCTGTTCCCGGATCAGGCCGGTCAGGATATCTCCGGCCGTATCCGGTGTGTTGGTCCGGATCCAGCTGATCATGCGGCCCAGGTATGGCACATCGCCCTCTTCTTCGCCTTGTTCCGGGGGAGCCATGCCCTGCTCCAGGCACCAGGCGTTCAGGATTTGCGCTTTCTCGTCGGCATAGAGGACAACTGCTTCAATCGGATTGACGTGCGGATAGGCCGCCAGGATGTAAAGCTCCGGCCGCTGCTCGTCCTGCAGGAGCACCGCCTGCACGATAGATCCGTCCTCGCGGCCGATGGCGACAATCGAGGTGCTGGTGTCTGTTCCTTCCGTGCTTAGGCTATCGCGGTGCGCCTCGGTCAGAAGCGACTCGAGGCGGTTCCGGCTGTTGGCGGCTATCTCGTACAGTTCCTGGTATGTTCGCATAAGGCTCTCCCGTAACGGCGCGGGCGCGCCGGTTGTCTGCTCCCCCATTATGGCATAAGCCGGTTCCGGAAACAAACAGAGCCCGGCATGCCGGGCTCTGTGCATATTTCCTGAGACGATGCTCAAAGCTTGGAATACCCGTAGCTGTTGACCAGGGCATCGATCTTGTGGTGAGCCTTGCAGCTGGGGCAGTCGGCCGGCGAATAAGTCTCGTAGCCCGGCACGTCATCGATGGTGAAAATCGAGTTGATCTCGCAATCACCGGCTTTGCTGATCGCGCTGAAAATGGCGCTGATGCCGCTGATCCGGCCGCTGTAATAATCGATGCACTCAACTGCCTGCGTGATCGTGTTGCCGGTCGTGGCAGAAGCGACCAGCAGGAGAACGCCCCGGTTCCAGATCATCGACTGGACGTTGTCGCGGAAGATCAGCTGCCCGCTCGAGTTTATCTCAGGCGTCACAATGGCGATGCTGTTGCCCGCGTTGATCGACTGGCTGGTGCTCTCGCTGAGCGTCATGGCCACGAACGATGCGACGACCTCAACACCGTCGAGGCAAACAATCGTGTCGATCGGCGTGGTGCGGATGTACGGCGCGGCCAATTCGCGTCCGGCTAACTGGGCGATCTTGTGCTGGCATTTGATGTTGGTCAGATCGACATAGTAATTGATGTGGGAATGGCGGGTGGCAAAATGGCCGGGGGTGATGCGCATGCTGATCAGATGGTTGTGATGGGCCTTGATTTCCCGAGCGCGTGTCTCCATGGCGGTTCCTCCTTCAGCAACGGGTCCTGCGAAAGCACTTGAACGGACATGTTTTTGGGCGGCGGTCACCTTCTGATGCGCTTGATGCAGTTCTGCTTCATAAGGGTTGTTCCTGTTTTCATTATATGACGAAATTCGTTGAAATGCCAGTATAAGGGCTAAGGCTGGCCCTCAGGACGCGACAAGGTCAACAAAACGACACCGCCGGGAAGCAAAGAAATTTTGCTCCCGCTGCGGCGCAAGCGCTGCCGGCCAAGCAATTGGCCTTGCTCGTCGTAGGTGTCCATAGCCGCGCCAGCCAGGTCGATCTCGGAGATCAGCTGGCAGGTCGCCGCCTGGTCGGACAAATTGGTCAGCACGAGCGTAACCTGCTGGCCTCCGCCAAAACCGTACAGACGAACAGCAGCGCGCGGGTCAGCCGTTTCCGTGCCGTCGGGCAGAACCGGACGGATCTGGAGCGGCGCGCTTAAGACCGCGCGGGAGACAACCGCAGCGCCCGCCTGCCAGATCGTCAGCAAGCGGCCGTCGCCTTCCTGAGGCCGATCCAGATTGACCAGGCCGGACTGTTTCCCGATATCGTACAGGGCCAGGTCGACCAGCTCCGCCAGGCGCAAAGGCCGGATCGCCGAATCGTCCAGACGCAGGGCGCGGATCAATTCCGGGAAATCAGCCACGGGCTTTTCCGGATTGCGCGGAATCTGGTCCAGGTAATCCTGAACGGTCAGTTCGGACAGGGCCAACCGGTTATCGTTGACAACGCCCTCCAGATCGGAGGTGTGGTAGTCGGCGCGCGACAGCATCGCACCGTCGCGGTACTGCATGCCGTCGACAAAAATCAGCTTGCTCTTGATCTGGCGGTAATAAGGCGATTGGCTGATCGTGCGGATAACCAGATTGACGTACTCCGATTTCAGCCGGTCCTGTTCAAAAACGTCCTGGCGGTCGCAGATCTCAAGGTAAATGCGGTCGAAGGACTGCACCCAGGGCATCACCATGCCCTGCTCCTGGCGCAGCTTGCCGAACGGTTCGGAGATCGGGGCCGCCAGGTAGGCCAGCAAGTTGAGCAGGTCACCCTCGCTGGCATACGAATCGATGACCAGCCAGGGGCTGGCCGCGCTGGCCCTCGTCAGTTCCAGGGCCGCGTGCAGCGAGGCGTTGCGCTGGCTGACCCAGCAGTTTTTGTCCAAAATGGGGTTGTCGGCATGCATGGGCTGGGACCAGCCGCCGGACAGGCGGTTCTTGCTGCCCAACCCCAGGATATCCAGACGGATCACGCCCGGCTGGATCGCGCTGACCTGCTCCTGAAGCGTCCTGGCCAGCAGATCCTGGGATTCATCCATGTGGCCAAGGAACACGCTGTCAGTCCAAACGGTTCCGCCGGACGCGCTGATATTTAACCGGATTTCCTGGTCGGCGTAGCCGCCCGGCCGGCCCGGTACGACCAGTGCATAGGTATATTTTTTCCAGGTGCTGCCAACGTTGGTGAACGCCGTCCCGACCGAACCGAACGGGCCTGAAAGCCAGACCTGGACCGTCCGGTCCGCCACGTCCTGCTGTCTCATCCAGAGCGAGACCTGCAGGACCTCGTTCCGGGTGCTGGTCAACAGGCTGGTATCGATCGTCTGGGACAGGATCGC
>JAAZFW010000400.1 GCA_012511525.1 Clostridiaceae bacterium | reverse complement strand
TGCCCTGCGGACCGCTGACCGACCAGGAGGAGGACGAGGGGGCTGTATACCGGATGCCGTTTGCCATTCGCATCCTGGCGGTCAGCCGCACGACCCAATGGCCGGAAGAATCTGCCCGGCTGGCTGCTTTCCTGGCACTTGACACAGATTCCCTGTTGCTGCAAAGCCGGTTTGATACCTATGAGGGGCTCGTGCCCCTGGTTCGTGAGCCTTTTGTCTGGCAGACCATGCTGGACCGTCAGGTAAACGGAGCGCTCCTGCTTCAGGCCTTCGCTTGCCTGCCGAACGGCTATGCCGGCGGCCAGCAGCTGGTGCCTGCCTGGGATGAGGTCGTCAGAGAGGCGTTCGGCGATGTTGGCAGCCAGTACTTGACCGAAGCCGAAGCAGATGAAGCCGCCAGCTATTTTGATCAGATCGGTCAAACGATCAGCAGGATCCTGCGAGAGGGAGGGTAATCATGTCTGCACGAACGTACGATAGTGCCCGTCTGCGCCTTTCAGATGCCGGCCGCCTGCGCCAAGCCGGGCTTGACCTGCCCGGCCGGGAATCGGTCGGACGATTGCGCCTGGCGCTGTCCGAGCTGCAGCGCAGCTGCGGCCGTGCGATCTGGCTGGTTTCACAAAGCGGGGCGGACGGGGAGACGATCAAAGGCATGTTCGGCCTCCAGGAGATCGACCGCGTCGCCCGCCGGTTCCGTCTGCACCTGTTCGGTTACCACCAAGGACCCGACCGGCAACTGCTGCTCACCGCTGTTTGGCGGGCGTTTTTCGATCTGGACGCGTATCGGCTGGAATGGGAGATCGGCGGTGCCGAAAGGCACTGGCTGCCCGTGCTGAACCAGGACGGCTGGCGGGAGGAAGGGCGGCTGGAACTGGCTCGGCCCTGCCCGGGCACGTTCAGGCGCGAGGATGTCCTGCTGCTTTGCCTGCAAAAGCCATCGCAGCCGTTTCGTTCTGTTGCTTTCGTCCCTTTCCGTCAGGCTGTCCTGGCCCTCGTCGCCGATGACGAAGGTGTCTGGCAAACCGACTTCGTCCGATATGGCAGACCTTGCCTAGACCCGTTCATCCAGGAGACGGCGCAATACATGCACTTGCTCGACAGCCAGGGCAACGTTCCGGATCTCGATTCGTTTGCGGCCCGGCTGGGGGGGCGGGCGTGGGTTTGCCCGGAGCAGGCCCCGGAGCTCCTAAGGCAGGCCGCAAGCCAGGTCCATGAGTATTTCCAGGGCAAACGGCGGGTGTTTGACCTGCCGCTGCACCTGGATCAGGGCAGCCCCTTCCAGCAGCGCGTCTGGCAGGAACTGAGACAGATCCCGCATGCGGTCACCCGAACCTACGAAGCGGTGGCAGAAGCCATCGGCCCGGATGATACGAACGATGCCCGCAAACTGGCCCGGGCTGTCGGCTCGGCTTGCAGCGCCAACCCAATCCCCTTGATCGTACCCTGCCACCGGGTCATCGGCAAAGACGGCAAATTGGTCGGATTCAGCGGAGGATTGGATATCAAGGCCTATCTGCTGTCATACGAAATCCTCGGCGTCAGCTGAAAAACGAAAGGAGCGACACGCTATGGCACAAAAGAAACCCGCAGCGGAACGCGATTTGGCCCGTGACGCGCAACACAGCACGAACCCGAAAAAACGGCGCAGCCGACCGGTTCCGGCAACGCCCGTCGCACGTCCCAAGGCGGCGCTGAGCCCCGGAACACTGCTGTCGCCGGTCCCGGTCGCCCTGGTTTCCTGCCGCGGTCTGCCGACCGGTGAGCGGCCGGGCGCCAACCTGATCACCATCGCCTGGGCGGGCACGATCTGCTCGGAACCGCCGATGGTTTCGATTTCCATCCGACCTTCGCGCCATTCGCATCAGCAGATCATGGAGACGCGGGAATTCGTGATCAACCTGGTCGACCACGCGCTGCTCCAGGCCACCGATTTTTGCGGTGTGAAATCCGGCCGGGACGTCGATAAATTCGCCGCCTGTTCGCTGACGCCGGTCAAGATGGCCACGATGGACTATGCGCCGGCCGTTGCGCAGAGCCCTTTGTGCCTGGCTTGCCAGGTCAGGCAGGTGATCAGGCTGGGAAGCCACGACTGCTTCCTGGCGGAGATCACGGCCGTGGAAGCTGCGCAGGACCTGGTGAATAAAAAAGACCGGCTTTGCCTGGACAAAGCCGATCTGATTGCCTATCTGCACGGCGATTATCATCGCCTGGGCGAGCGGGTCGGGTTTTTCGGATTCTCGGTCGCCGCTCCGTCCGTCCTGGCCCGCCGGATGGGGCCAGCTGCCCGCTAGGGGCGTCAGCCCTCGGCCTGAACCTTCTTGAGCCGGGCGAAACGGGGCAGGCCGTCTTCGATGGCGACGGTTGATTCGCCCTGGATCAGCGGAAGCGCGTAGTTGATGAAATGCTCGTTGACGAAGTTGCCCTCATCGTTGATCCATTCACGCGGCACTTTCTTCTCCGCATTGGCTACTTCGCTCAGCGGGATCAGCTTGATCTCGCAGGCATAGGGGCCGCTCTCCGGGCGCTGGAATCCGACCATGAAATCGGTCATGCCGTCGACGGCGCAGCGCACGGCGGTTTGTCCGGCCAGGAAAGACTCGTCCACGTCGGTCTTGGACGCCAGGTGGGCTGCGCAGCGCTGCATGAGGGAGAGCTCAATGCCGCGCACCTTGCAGCCGATCTCTTTCTTGAAGTAGTCAGCCAGGACGGATGCGGTTCCGCCCAATTGCTTGTGGCCAAACGCGTCGACTGAGACTTCACCGACCAATTCGGGGATAAATTTTCCTTCCTTGGTCTGGACGCCTTCAGAGACGGCTATGATGACCTTCTTTTCCTTGGCGTAGATCCGCTTGACATCAGCCATCATCTTATCGAGGTCAAAATCGATTTCAGGCAGGTAGATCAGGTCCGGGCCATGCCCCTTGTGCGCGGCCAGGGCGGCCGAAGCGGTCAGCCAGCCGGCGTGGCGGCCCATGATCTCGATGACGGTGATCATGCCGATGTCGTATACCCGGGCGTCCAGGTAAACTTCCATAATCGTCGTGGCGATGTACTTGGCGGCGGAGGCGAAACCGGGGCAATGGTCGGTACCGAAAAGGTCGTTGTCGATTGTCTTGGGCACGCCCATGACGCGGCATTCGTAACCGGCATTCTGCAGGTACTTGGAAATTTTGTTGCAGGTATCCATGGAGTCGTTGCCGCCGTTATAGAAGAAATAGCGGATGTCGTACTTTTTGAAAACCTCCAGAAGGCGCTTGTAGTCGGTGTCGTCGACTTCGGCTTTGGCCAGCTTGTAGCGGCAGGAACCGAGGGCGGAAGAAGGCGTCGTTTTAAGCAGCTCGAGTTCGCTCGGGTCTTCCTGGCCCATGTCGTAGAACTTCTCGTTCAAAATGCCGACGATGCCATGGGCCGCGCCGTACACCTTGCGAATGACGCCGGTCTGCTGCAGGGCTTCTGTGAAAACACCGGCCGCACTGGCGTTGATCACGGCGGTAGGGCCGCCGGACTGTCCGAAAATAGCGTTGCCAATCAATTTACTCATAGGGTTCCTCCTGGTTGCCTGTGCATGTGACACAGTTTGTTGCATAGCAGTCCTATCTTAGCATGACGCGCCGGCCTGTTCAAGGCTTCGCAGCGTCCCGTCCCGGCCTGATCAGGCCGTAGATCAGCATGTCCCGGTAGCGGCCGCGGCGCCGGACATGCTGACGCAAAGCCCCCTCGCGCGAAAACCCGAGCGACTCGAAAAGGCGGACCGACGGGCTGTTGTCCTCGATGATCCTGGCCCAAACCCGGTGCAACCCCAGCTCGGCAAAGCAGAAATCCAGCAGCAGGCGCAGCGCCTCGGAGGCCAGACCCTGACCCCTGGCGCCGGGATCGGTCAGGGCGACGCCGATTTCGACATGGCTGTTGGGCCAGTCGAGGCTATCCAGGTTCACCAGCCCGATCAGGCGGGAATCGGCCCGGACAGCAAACACGAAATTATCCCGGCCATCGTTCCAGTCGTCCAGCAGGGCGCGCAGCTGGCGGCCGTTCAGCGGGCGGGCGGTTGTCGGAATGTAGTAGGTTAGGGAAGCCATATCCTGGAAAAAAGGCCGCAGCAGATCCAGGTCCGATTCCTGGAGCGCAGTCAGCCGGACGCGTTCCCCGATCAGGGGCAGTCGATCTGCCGGGTTAAGCTGTGCCATAGGCACCTCCAATGCTCGTTCTAAGAGAAGCATAGCGCCTACAGCCAAGCTTGACAAGGCCGGAATCAATCCGTATAATTCACTTCGTGCCTTGACGGGCAAACAGATGGTGGGATTAGCTCAGTTGGTTAGAGTGCCAGATTGTGGCTCTGGAGGTCGTGGGTTCGATTCCCATATCCCACCCCAAAAAATGCCGGGGCGACGGAAGTTCATAGCCCGCAGACCGCCTCGATGGGGTGTAGCCAAGCGGTAAGGCACGGGACTTTGACTCCCGCACGCGTAGGTTCAAATCCTGCCACCCCAGCCATACGATCCACTAGCTCAGTTGGTAGAGCACTTG
>JAAZFW010000399.1 GCA_012511525.1 Clostridiaceae bacterium | reverse complement strand
TATATTGGTAGCATCATACGCAAAGGGGTGGTTAATCAATGGAATTTCTCAGCTCTGTCGGCCCGTTTATTCTGGCTGTGATTGCCGTCATCATCAACGGCGTCCCGCAGTTGCTCTACGCCGAAGCCCGGGGGTTTGCCTTAAAACCTGCCGGGTTTGCTTATTTGGTCGGTGCGTTCGGCAATCTGTTCAGCGGTTCGGTAACCCCGATATCCGCCCAGGCCGAAACCATCACGGTGGCCAGCATCAAGAAAAACCTGCGCAACAACACCAGCTCCATCCTGCTCGCGGCGCTCCTGATGATCGTCCTTGGCATTTTCGGCGGCATCACCAAGATCGCTGATTTTGCCGGTGTTACCATTCTCTCCGGCATGATGAGCGGCGTCGGCCTGATCCTGGCCGGCGTTTCCTGGGACATGTTTGGCCAGGAGAAGCGGACAACCGCGATCTCGATCGTCTCGGCTATCGCCGCCTACGCGATCTTCCTCAACGACCCCAACAAGGTTGTCTGGACCATCTTTATTTCGGTCTTCGTCTCGACCGCCGACTACCTGTTCCTGCAAAAGCGGCGCGTCACGATGTCTTCGATCATTGAGGAAGGCCGCGATCACCTGCAGATGAGCAACGAGTGGCGCTTCTGGAAAAAGGAATACTGGTCGGACTTCAAGGTCATCAAGCCGACGATCAACCTGGCGGTCATCCTGGGGGCTCTCAGCCTGGTTATGCTGAACATCGGCGCCAACATTTCCTTCGGCGCGATCACCGCCAGCATCGCCGGCATGGAGCAGAACTTCGACCACCTCTCGATCATCAACTCCCTGGCAGACTTCCCCAGCGCCCTGTTCGGCGGTCCGCCGATCGAGGCGATCATCTCCGGCACAGCCGGCGCGCCCTGGCCGGTCCTGTGCGGCATCGTGTTCATGTTCGCCATGGGTATCCTGATCCTGGTCGGCCTGATCGGCCGCCTGGGCAAATACCTGCCGGCCCAGAGCATCGCTGGTTTCCTGCTGGTGATCGGTTTCGCCCTCACCTTCGTTCCCAACCTGTCCACGGTCGCCCAGTCGGAGCAGCCGGTCAGCGGCTATATCGCGCTCGGTGTGACCGCCTGGTCCAAGAACCCGTTCCTGGGCATGGTTGTCGGCGTCCTGGTGCGCTATTTCGGCTCCTACATCGGCCTGGCGTAATGACGAGGTACTGGTAATGAACAAAAACTGGCCTGCCACCTGGACCGTCCATCTCGGTCCGGACTATCCTGTCGAACTGCCGCTCATGGACCTTGGCAACGGCTTTTTCATCTATTCCTTCGACATGACCGGCGAAGCGGAGTGGAACCGGCACGCTGCCCGGGCTCTGCAGCAAAAGCTATCGCGCTACGATTTCTATTCGTTCGTGACCGTGCAGACCAAATCCTCCGGGCTGACTCAGACGATCGCGTCCGAGCACAAAAGCTACCTGGAACTGCGCAAGAGCCGCAAGGGCTTCATGCAGGATCCCAAGCACATCGTCGTCAAATCGATCACGACCGAAAACCAGCAGGAGCTTTGGATCGGCAAAGAGAAATACGCCCAGTTCCAGGGCAAGAAGCTCTGTTTTATCGACGACGTGGTCTCGACCGGCGGCACCATCGACGCGGTCCTGGCCATGTCCCGGGAAATCGGCTTCGAGATCTCGGTGATCGCCTGTGTGCTGACCGAGGGAGAAAAGCGCACAGAATACGAGGGCATCCCCCTGGTTTCGCTCGACCACATTCCCCTGCCTGGCTTTGCCAATTTGGAAGATCTCAGCTGATATATCGATCTGCGACAAGGGGTCTGGTCAACACCAGGCCCCTTTTTTATTAGCCTGCCATGAAAATGCCGTCGAACAGGTCAGATGCCGTCAGGCCCATCACCTGGTAGTAGCCCTGAACCTGGCCGCCCACGCATTTCAACCACCCGCTCTTGCCGTCGGCCGCTTGTAGCTTAAACCAGTATTTACCGTAGATGCGCACGACCTGGAGCGATTCGCCGGCCCGGGGCAGAAACGAGATGATGTCGTCTGAATAATCC
>JAAZFW010000398.1 GCA_012511525.1 Clostridiaceae bacterium | reverse complement strand
TTTTTTACCGGTTTGTTTTTCCATGACCATAATTGTTCTATTGCTCTGCGATACATATCCGTCACGCCAGGTTCCGTTAACATATCAAGCACTTTTTGCAAGGGAAAAATGTCATATGAACACATTTATTGAGACGAATATATGTATGTTGAGCACACAATTTACGACGATAATATGTATACCTGATGGTCGACGATCTTGAAAATTTTCACCAATATCCAGGAGGTGATCGCGTGCGAAACGAAAACCGAATTTACTACGCTGTTGGCGAGCTGGCTTGCCTTTCGGGTATGACGATCAGCTAGGCTCGCACCAATCATACTGATCCAGGCAGCTTGAGATCGCTACCCGATGTACGGTTTGCAGAGGATTTCCTTGATACGCAGCTGCTTGAACTGCTTGGCGCAGGCCGGTTTCAGGACGATCGCCGTGTCGGCGCCCTCGCTGGAGCCGGCCAGAGCGATCACATCCTCGTCTGTGCCGATCAGGCCCGCTTCGGCCGCCATCACGGCAATTTCGGCTGCGACTTTCATCCCCTGCGAGAAGCAATAAAAGGTGTGGGCGATGATCGACTGCGGCGATTTGTCCCCGCCAAAGGCCTCCTCAACCCCGCCGCCGAAGCTGAGCTGGGAAGTCAGGACTGTGACTCCGGCATTTTCCACGGCCGCGAGTTCGTCTGCGCTCATGCCCCAACCCAGCTCGCTAAAACCTGCCGAGAGGGTCACGGTGATCAGGGCTCTGCCGGTTCCGGAGAAAACCCGGGCGGCTTCGAGCGCCGTATAGCCGTGCGACGACGCCAGGACGACCGTCCGTATGCCCAGTTCCTGAGCCCGCTGTTTGGCCAGTACCAACGTTTCCTGCGTGTTCTGCTTGCCTTCTTCGTCGAAATACGTAATCTGCATACGCATCGTTAATCCCTCCGTTTCAGTTGTTGATTTCAGCGTACAGCATCGGCACCTGTTCGGCAAGAAACGATGACCGCAAGTTTGGTTTGCCTTGATCGGATCCAAGCCTGGCGGTATGCTGGATGAAGACATGGAAAGCAAACGGGAGGACGAGATGATCTATTTCACATCAGACCTGCACCTGGGCCACAAGAACAGCATCCGCCTGTGCAACCGGCCATTTGCGTCTCTCGAAGAGATGGATGAGACGCTGATCGCCAACTGGAACCGGGTGGTGACCAATGGCGACACCGTCTACGTGATCGGCGACCTGATGTTTCGCATGCAGGCAAACCCGGCCGACATCCTGAAACGGCTCAAGGGCAAGAAGCACCTGATCCTGGGCAACCACGACAAGAGCTGGCTGAACAAGGTGGATGCCGGCTGTTTCTTCAAATCAGTCGAACGCTATGCGGAGATCAGCGACGGCAAGCATAAGCTGGCCCTGTGCCACTATCCCATGATGACCTGGGGCGGGATCGGCCGAGGCGGTTACTTGGTGCACGGTCATATCCATAACAACCGCGACGCGGCGTATTGGCCGCTTCTGGCCAGCATGGACCAGGCGCTCAACGCCTGTGTCGAGATCAACCAGTACCAGCCGGTCAGCTTCGAGCAGCTGGTGCAAAACAACCTCGTCTTCAAAAACACGTAGCAGGGTGACAAGCCTGGC
>JAAZFW010000397.1 GCA_012511525.1 Clostridiaceae bacterium | reverse complement strand
TGGTCCGCCCCTCGCGCACGGCGTCAACGATCGTGGAGAACCGGTCGTCGGTCAGGATCATGTCCGAGGCTTCTTTGGCCACTTCTGTGCCGCGGATCCCCATGGCGATGCCGATGTCGGCTCCGTTCAGGGCGGGTGCGTCGTTAACGCCGTCTCCGGTCATCGCGATCACATCGCCGTTATCGCGCAGGGCATGGACGATTTGAAGCTTGTTTTCGGGCGACACCCTGGCGAATACCGCGGTTTGGCTGACCTTTTCCGTAAATTCGGCTTTCCCGGCGAGCTGATCGATTTCCTGACCGCTCATCGTCTGGCCATGGCCGGCCAAACCGATGTCGCGGGCGATCACCGAAGCTGTCCCGGGATGGTCGCCGGTGATTATCTTGACCTTAATGCCTGCGTTCTGGCAGATTCGGATCGCGTCCGGAACATCTTTTCGCGGCGGGTCCATGATGCCGGCAAGGCCCAGCACAAGCACGTTCGACAAAACGCGCTGCAAGGCTTCCGGACTGGCATCACCGGCGTATTCGGGCAGCTGGCCGACAGCCAGGACACGCATGCCGCCGGATGCCAGCTCGTCATTGGCCTGCCTGAGCGCGGTGACCACCTCAGCAGGCTGCCGGCTCATCCCAAGGAGCACATCCGGCGCGCCCTTGATAAAAGCCGTCGGCGTGTCATGGTCGTAAGCGGTTACCATGTATTTTTTGGCGGAATCGAAGGGCAGTTCGCCGCTGCGCCGCCAGCCCTGTTCAGCGAGATGGTCTTTGCCCATACGGACCATTTCCGCAAGGACAACCAGGGCGCCTTCGGTCGGATCACCGATCACCTGGTACCTGTCCCCCTCCTGGCGCAGCGTCGCGTTGCTGCACAACACGCCGGCCCGGATGAAATCTTCCAGCAGCGAATGGTCTTTGGGTGTCAGCACGCGCTCATCCTGCAGCAGGCGCCCTTCGGTCGTGTAGCCGCTTGATTCGATTGTGATGAACGAGCCGTCGTTTAAAAAAATCCGCTCGGCGGTCATCTGGTTCTCGGTCAAAGTGCCGGTTTTGTCGGTGCAGATGACGCTGGTCGAACCCAGCGTTTCAACCGCCGGCAGGCTCTTGACAAGGGCTTTGTGCTCGGCCATGATCTTCATGCCGCGCGACAACGAGATCGTCGAGACAGCCGGCATCGCCTCCGGAATGGCCGCGACGGCCAGGATCAAGGCGGTGTGCAGCAGCCCTTCCAGGGGCTGCCGGGTGATCAGCCCTGCCGCCAGCACGGCGATTCCAGCCGCGAAGGCGACCAGGATAAGCAGTTTGCTTAATCGGCCCATCTCCTGGTCCAGCGGGGTTTTTTCTTTTTTTCGCCTTCCAGCAAGCCGGTAATTTTCCCGACCTCGGTCTGCATCCCGGTCGCTGTCACACAGGCGTGAGCGTTGCCCCGCGTGACGGCGGTGCCGGCAAAAACCATGTTGATCTGGTCACCCAGCACGGGTTCGTCATCGAATGTCACTTGGGCGTCTTTTTCCACGGCCTCCGATTCGCCGGTCAGGGCCGATTCGATGCAGGCGAAATTGCTGCTTGCGACCAGCCGGCCGTCGGCCGTGATCGAGTCGCCTTCCTGAGAAACAGGATGTCTCCCGGCACCACCTGATCGGCATCGATCTCGCGCAGCGAACCGTCACGCAGGACTTTGGCGGTGGTGTAAATCATCTGCTGCAGGGATTCGACCGATTTCTGCGCCTTCAGCTCGGTGAAAAAACCGGTCAGGACCGCGATCAGAAGCGCGATGATAACCGCGATCCCTTCGATGTTGTCGCCCATGTAAAAGGACAGGATGGCTGCGGCCAGCAACAGGTAGGATATCAGGTTGTTGAGGTTGTGCAGGAATATTTTAAACGGGGAGACGGCCTGGCCGCCTTCAAGCCGGTTCGGACCGTGTTCGGCCAGACGATCGGCCGCTTCGTCCGACGTCAGGCC
>JAAZFW010000396.1 GCA_012511525.1 Clostridiaceae bacterium | reverse complement strand
TCCATGAACGCGACGCCGCGGCCCTTGACCGTGCTGGCCAGGACCAGGGTCGGCCGGCCCGGCTGGACCGGCGCGGCATGCAGCGCCCGGGACAGGGCGGCATGGTCGTGGCCGTCTACCGGGACGACCGACCAGCCGAAGCTGCGCCATTTTTCGTCCAGAGGATCCAGCCGGAGCACATCTTCGGTGCAGCCGGAGATCTGCAGCCGGTTGCGGTCGAGGACGGCGACCAGGTTGTCCAGCCCGTAGTGGGCGCCGGCCATGGCAGCTTCCCAGACCGAGCCTTCGGCCTGCTCGCCGTCGCCCATCAGGGTGAAGACACGGCAAGTCTTGTTCAGCTTGCGAGCCGCCAGGGCCATGCCGACCGAGACCGACAAGCCGTGGCCCAGCGCGCCGGTGTTCATTTCAACGCCGGGCACCTTGTTGTTCGGGTGACCGATCAGGCGCGAGCCGAACGCGCTGAACGTCGCCAGCTCTTCTTTGGGGAAGAAGCCGAGATCGGCCAGGATACAGTAGTAGCCTTCGACCGCGTGGCCTTTGCTGAGGATGAAACGGTCGCGGTCGGGCCAGTCGGGCCGGGTCGGATCCAGGCGCAGCACGTCATAGAACAGCACGGTCATGATGTCGGCGCTGGACAGGGACGAGCCGGTGTGGCCGGTTCCGGCCGCATAAATCATCCGGAGCAGGTCACGGCGGATCTGGCGGGCCTTGGCGGCCAGCCAGGCGGGATCTTTCGAGGGTGTTGTCATGGTCGGCTCCTTGTCAGCGGCCGCGCAGCCAGGCCTGGATCTCGGCTTCAGTCGGGTCGACGGTGTCGGGCTCCAGCCCGGGGATGTAGCGGCAGGCTTCGTAGAGGGCGGGAATGACATCGGCGTGGATACCGACGCAGTGGTGCACATATGGTCCCTTGACCAGTTTTTCTTCCCAGAGCGGCCAGTCGTTGACTTCGATCCAGACATAGGTGCCGCGGGAATAAGGCCCCTTGATCCCGTGCGCCTTGCCCAGGAAGAGCTGGTAGCGGCCGTGGTCGCCGTCGAAGCGGACGATCGAGATGTCGCCGCCGCGGATCTCGCTTTCGTGCGTGCCGGGGGCATGGTCTTCGAAGAGGAAGTGCTTGCGGAACCTGGGCGTGCAGCCCGGCGCCGTCAGGGAAAGCGGGAAATTGCCACAGTGGAAGAGCAGCTCGCCGTTGTCGTTCTGGCTGTGCCGGACGGTCAGGTCGGCAAAAAACGGCGGCGTGCTGTCCAGGGCCGCGGCCTGGGCCATGACCGAGGTGACGGCGCCATGGACATCGGTTTCGCAGACCACCGGGATACCCTCGTCGGTCATCAGGGCATTGGCCAGGCAGGGCATGATGCCGATGCTCTCCTGCAGGGCGCTCCAGCACTGGATCGCCACGGCCGAGCAGCCGTGCTCGACGGCAAAGGCCTGCATGGCGACCTTGAGCGCGGCCACGCGCCGGATCGCCTTGTCGTCCCCTTCGCTGCAGTCCATCGACGATTGGATCAGGTCGACCACCGCGTTCAGCTCAGAGCCGTTCTCCTTGAG
>JAAZFW010000395.1 GCA_012511525.1 Clostridiaceae bacterium | reverse complement strand
CACGGCGGATCGCCAGGTAACCGCCCAGGATGCAGACGACAACATAGCCGACATTGCCGACAAACTGCATGACCGGCTGCATCATGCCGGAGAGAAACTGGGATTTCCAGGCCGAGCTGTAGAGCTGAAGGTTCAGCTTGCTGAACTTGGCGACGGAGGCCGCCTCGCCGCTGTACGCTTTCATGACGACATGGCCGCCGTACATCTCCTCGATATGGCCGTTGACCTCGCCCAGCACGGCTTGTTGCTGCGAGAAGTACTTGTGTGACCGCTTGACGACGAATCGGATCAAAAAGCCCGTGATCGGCACGATCAGGAGCGCGGCCAGCGTCATGACCCAGCTGATCGTCAGCATCATGACCAGCACGCCGATCAGGGTGGTGACCGAAGCGATCAGCTGGCCTAGGCTCTGCTGCAGGGTGTGGCCGACGGTGTCGACGTCGTTGGTGACCCGTGACAGGACCTCGCCGTGCGTCTGGCGGTCGAAGTACCCGAGCGGCAGACGGCTGATCTTGGCCGCGATGTCTTTTCTGAACCCGTAGCTGATCCGCATGGCGACGCCGGCCATGACAAAGCCCTGGATGTAATTGAAGAGCGTGCTGCAGGTGTAGATGATCACCAGCCAGACCAGGATGCGGCCGATCGCGGCGAAGTCGATCGCGGCGCTCGCCTGGTTCATCACCTTGGCGACCGCGCCTTCAAAGAGGATGGTGGTGGCCCGGCCAAGCACCTTGGGGCCGATGATGCCGAAAATGGTGCTGCCGGCAGCAAAAATCAAGGCCAGCAGGGACGGCAGGCGGTAGGGCTTCATGGTCTGCAGCAGACGGCGGGAAGTCCGGCCGAAATCCTTCGGTTTCTCGCCGGGGACCATCGCGTGGGCACCCGGTCCGCCCGGACCCGGCCCGCGCCGCACCGGCCCGGTTTTGGGCCGGTCGGGTTGGCTCTTGATGCCGTTTACCGCGTTTGGCTTGGTGTCTGTCATACGGCCAGCTCCTTTTCCGTCAGCTGCGAGGCGGCGATTTCCATGTAGACCGGGCAGGTCTTGAGCAAGTCCTCGTGACGGCCCTGGCCGACAATGCGGCCCTGGTCGAGCACGATGATGTTTTCGGCGTGGCGGATCGTCCCGATGCGCTGGGCGACGATGATGATCGTAGCCTGGTGGGTCTGCCGGCGCAGCGCCCGGCGCAGGGCGGCGTCTGTCTTGTAGTCAAGCGCCGAAAACGCGTCGTCGAAAATATAGATATCCGGCTGGCGCACCAGGGCCCGGGCGATCGACAAGCGCTGCTTCTGGCCGCCGGAGACGTTGGCGCCGCCCTGGGCGATCGCCGTCTCCAGCCCCTCCTCGCTCGCGTCGATGAAGTCGAGCGCCTGAGCGGTCGCGGCCGCCTGGCGGATTTCGGGTTCGTCGGCGTCCGGCTTGCCATAGGCGATGTTCTCGCGGATCGAGCCGGTGAACAGGATGCCGCGCTGGGCGATGTAGCCGATCTTCTGGCGCAGGCCGGCCTGGGGCACCTGACGGATGTCGGCGCCGTCGACCAAAACCCGGCCGGCCGTGACATCGTAGAAGCGCGGGATCAGGTTGACCAGGGTCGACTTGCCGCAGCCGGTGCTGCCAATGATCGCGGTGGTCTCACCCGGACGGGCCGTCAGCGAGATGTCGTGCAGGACATCCTCCTGTGCGTTTGGGTAGCGGAAAGAGACGTGATCGAAAACAACCAGCCCGCGTCGGGCGGGGTCGAAGTCGCTCGTTTTGGCCGGGTCGACGATGCTTGGCTCGACCGCCAGCACCTCGGCGATCCGCTGCGCGGACACACTGGCGCGCGGCAGCATGATGAAAATCATGGAAAGCATCAAAAAGCTCATGATGATCTGCATGGTGTACTGGATGAACGCCATGATGTCGCCGACCTGCATCGCGCCCAGGTCGACCTGTTTGGCCCCGACCCAGACGATCAGGAGCGAGACCATGTTCATGATCAGCATCATCAGGGGCCACATCAGGGCCATCAGGCGTGAGACAAACAGGTTGATCCGGGTCAGGTCCTGGTTGGCCGTGTCGAAGCGCTCCTCCTCGTGCCGCTCGGTGTTGAAGGCGCGGATAACCATCAGGCCGGAGAGGATCTCGCGTGTCACGAGGTTCAGGCGGTCGACCAGTTTCTGGATTTTCTTGAAGCGCGGCACCGCGACCTGGAACAGCACGATGATCAGCGTCATCAAGACGGCGACGGCCAGCGCAATGATCCAGCCCATGGCGATGTTGGCGTTGACGACCTTGATGATC
The DNA here is from genome assembly GCA_012511525.1 of Clostridiaceae bacterium. Classification (GTDB taxonomy): domain Bacteria; phylum Bacillota; class Clostridia; order Saccharofermentanales; family UBA5734; genus JAAYBY01. The sequence goes on along the minus strand of JAAZFW010000395.1, from coordinate 607 downwards.
CCGCCTGTGCCCAGGATCGGTGCGAAAAAGAGAATGCGCATCAGCATGACCAGCGCCATCTGGATCTGCTGGACATCGTTGGTGGTGCGCGTGATCAGCGAAGCGGTGGAGAAGGTGTCGAACTCGGCGCTGGCAAACTGCTCGACCCGGCTGAAGGTTGCCAGGCGCAAATCTCGCGAGATGCCGGCGGCGGTCCGGGATGCGAAATAACCGACCGCGACCGCACAGGCGGCGCCGAGCAGCGCGATCACCAGCATCAGGCCGCCGGTGTTCAGGATGAAGCGGCTCTGGATGGCGGCCTGGTCGAGGCCGACCTGCTCGTATTCCGCGCCGATCCAGGCGATCGCCGACTGGTTCAGCATCAGGTCCGGGACGGCCTGCAGCCGCTCCTCCAGCTTGTTTGTCAGCAGCGCGCGCTGCTCAGGGGGAAGCGAGGCCAGGACGACGAAAGGATCGGTTCCGGCTGGCAGTTCCGGAAGCGCAAACCCGTCCTGCGTCAGCATCGCCAGCACAGCCAGGGCCCGGGTGAGCTCGGCACGCAGCTCCTCATCGAGCCTGGCCTTGTCGTCCAGAACGGCCAGCGCAATGATCCAGCCCATGGCGATGT
>JAAZFW010000394.1 GCA_012511525.1 Clostridiaceae bacterium | reverse complement strand
CGCGTTCGGTGAAAGGCGCCAGGCACGATCAGGCGGCCGCTGCGCAGGCGGACGATCCGATCGTTGTTGGTGACATAGTAGCCGCTGGCCGGCACGCAGCTGACCGGATCCGACCAAGTCACCCCTTTGTCGGAAGAACGGCGCAGGTGGGCCTTGCCGTCGTCAAAGCCGCGGCGCAAAAAATAGACCAGCCCGATATCCCCGTCCAACAGGCGGATCAGGGACACGCTCATGATGTTTTTTGCCTGATCCTGTTCGGCGGTCAAAATGATCTTTTCCGGCGTCCAGGTTTCCCCGCCGTCACCGGACCAAAGCGCGGCCAGGCTGGCCGGCGCGTGGTCGGCGGCGCTGTTTCCGTTGAAGCGCGAGTAAACGAACAGCAGGCGGCCGTCCTTGAGGGTGATAAACGCGCCCTCGCTGTTGCGCGGATTACCCGGTTTGGGAGCCATGTCCAGGATGATTCGGCCGACAGGTTCCATGAACAGCACCTCCTCAAGACAGTTCAGAATCAGGATTCATGCTCAGGAGCGGCAATAGATCGCGTAAACACTGGATGGTTTGATCCGGGCGATAGGCGTCGGATCTGGGCACCTGCAGCCCGCCGAAGCCCTGCCGGATCCAGACGGTTTGCATCCCGACGGCCCTGGCGGGCGCGATGTCGTTGTCCAGCCGGTCGCCGACCATGACGGCCGCATCTGCCGGGCAGCCAGCCCGGTTCAGCGCCAAATGGAACAAACGGGGATCCGGCTTCATCAGGCGAACGTCCCATGAGGAAACGATATGTGTGAAAAAGGGCTCGATCCCCCAGCTGCGCAGCCGGTCGCGCAGCCCGTCCGCCTGGTTGGCGATGATCCCCAGTACGAAGCGGTTGGCCAGAGCCTGCAGGACCAGTTTCGCATCAGGGTAGAGCTTTTCGTAAGCGTGGCGGTAGGGCGCGACCCGGGTCAGCCCATAGCGCGCGACGACGGACCGGTACTGCGGCTGGTAGGCCCGAGCGGCCTCCTCGATGGCCGCGTAAAGCCGACCCGGCGTCAGCCCCAGACGTTTGGCTTCTTCGGTTTCGGCCTGTTCACGACAGCGCTGCTGCCAGACGTCGTCTTCATCGACCAGCGTGTACCCGATATCGAAGAAGACACAACGGATCCCCTGCACGGCTTACCTCCTGTTCGTTGGAACAAGACCCCTTAGTCCAGGCTGTAACGGTGCTGCGGCGCCATTTCACGCTCGATCCAGGCACCGCGGGTGAAGTCCGGGAACGACACCGGATGGCCGCCCAGGGCGACCGATTCCTCGGACAGGGCGGTCACGGCCATCCAGGTCACCGTGTCGTAAACGTCGATCGGCAGAACCGTGAGGCCGTTTTGCAGCGGTTCGATGAAAGCGCGCAAGATCAGGTAATCCATGCCGCCGTGCCCGGCCGCGAAGGTGGCGACATCCGAATCCTGCCAGAGCGGATTGTCGTACTGACCGATCACGTTGCGGAAGGATTCCCACTGGTGCTTGGGGCTGCGTCCTTCCAAATAAATGCTGTCGTTGATCTCCATCCAGATGCCGCGCGTTCCCTGGACACGGCCTCCGCGCGAATAGGGACGCGGCAGGGAGGTGTCGTGCGTGAGGACGACCGTTTCGCCGTGGGCACAGGTCAGAACCGTGGTGACGACGTCACCCTGGACAAAACCGGCTTCGTTGGCTGCGTGTCCGGCCGGCAGGTTGGTCTGGGCCCATTCCCGGATACCGCGCGTCTTGGTGGCGAAGGAGGCCAGGCTGACAAAGCGGTTGCCCCGGTTGATGTTCAGCATCTTGGCGAGCGGGCCGAGGGCATGGGTCGGGTAGATGTCGCCGTTGCGGTGCTGGTAGTTGCGGAAACGGTAGTGGCGCTGGTCCAGGCCCAGCGAGACTTCGTCGCGCAGATCGTGCTCGTAGCCGCCCTGGCAATGGATTAGCTCACCGAAGATACCCTGGCGAACCATGTTGAGCAGCGCCATCTCCTCGCGGCCGTAGCAGCAGTTCTCGAGCATCATGCAGGGGACGCCGGTCTCCTTGTAGGTCCGGATAAGTTCCCAGCATTCCTCGACTGAGGTGGCACCGCCGACTTCGCTGGCCACGGGCTTGCCGGCCTTCATCGCCGCCGCCATGATCTCGCTGTGCGATGTCCAGGAGCTGGGCGTGATGATACAGTCGACATCGTCGCGCCTGAGCAGTTCCCGGTAGTCCCGGGTGGCAAAGGGACGCGGACGGCCCTTGTCGGTCACCAGGCGGGCGCCGGCTTCGGTGCGGTCTTCGTAGCGGTCGCAGACGGCTGTGATCGCCACGTCGTCCATCGCCAGCAGAATGGACAAGAGGCCTTGGCCGCGTCCGCCGAGTCCGACAATCCCGATGCGCAGCTGCTTGTCCGGTTTCTTGTTTGTTTCCATTTCGTTTGTTCCTCGCTCTTGCTCTTTTTTGCTCTGCCAGGGCAGAGGGGTGCATGGAATCAGGTTGATTCGCAGTCCAGGTCGCGATCGCCGGGCAGACCGGGGCCGCCAGCCGCCAGGTAGCCGCCGGAAGCGCCGCGCGGCGACGCGGTCAGCCAGAAACTGTACAGCTCGCCGCGGTCCAGGGTCAGGCGCAGCCGCACGGGGCGGCCGCGAACCGCCGCCAGGGCGGCAGGCTCTTTCCAGCGCAGCTCGACACACGTGCTGTTGCCGACCAGGGGCAGGCAGTCCTCGGCAGTCAGGCCGGCGACCGGCTGGCCGTCCGGCTCGAGGATGGCCGCGCGCAGGGGAGCGCCGGCGGTGTTGGCGTTGACGAAGAGGCGGTCGCCGTGAAACAGAAGCGGCCGGGTCAGCAAAAAGCCGCCGGCATGGCGCGGTTCCAAAGAAGCGAACCCATCACGGCGCAGCTTGGCCAGGCCGACGGCGCCGTGGCCGTACATGCCGCTTTGAAGGCCGCGCTGTTGCATCCGTTCCGGCTGGCCGCCGTAGGCGGAATAGGTGAACCAGAGCTCGTCGCCGACGATCAGGCAAAGGCCGCCGGTCGGCTCGACATAACCAAATTCCCACGAACCCGGCACGCGGCGGGCCCCGATGAACGCGTTTCTCTCCGGGCGGTGCCAGTGGAAGCCGTCGCGCGAGATGGCCAGCACCAGTTCGGTCAGCTTGGGCTCGGCGCGCCGCTCGCCGATCTCGTTGGGCGGCCCCTTGAGGATCTGGAACAGGCCCAGCATGAGGCTCTCATAAGGGACGGCGTCCAGATTGTAGAGCTGGGGCGGCGAATCGACGCCAAGGTCAAACGCGTCGGCCGCGGCCCAGGGAATCGGCTGGCCGGCCTGCCAATCGCCGCTCTGGAGAAAGTCCGCATGTTCCCAGTAATGGCGGCTGCGTCCGCGCGCACAGCTGGAACGGATGCTTTGCACCCATTTTTGCCGGAATGGGTTGAAGAACATCGTGCTGCGGTCGCCCATCGGGCCGGTCTCACCGCGAACCTGCCAGTGGATGCCGTCCGGCGAGGTCAAGAGATGGCCGGGCGCGTTGCCGGCGTCGGCACCGGTCCGGCGTTTGATCTGGTCGTTGGGTTCACGCAGCAGCATCTTGAAGCGGGCCTGCGGATCGCAGCTGGCCCGATCCAGCCAGACTGTGCCCGAATCCGGGTGCAGGTCACGCGGCAGGCAGAGGTTGGTGCCGGGAACCACGTCGAGCGCAGGCCGCTGCCAGTGCAACCCGTCTTCGCTTTGCGCGAAGGCCAGGTAACCGACATAGCCGGTCATGTACCACATCTTGAAGAGACGGTCGCGCTCGTCGTACCAGGCACCGCCGCACTTGGCCAGCGCGGCGTGCGGGTAGGCGTCGCTGCGTTCGTCCGGGCCCTGGGCGAACAGGATCGGGTTGCAGGGGTACTTGACGGGTTGGTGGAACACGCG
>JAAZFW010000393.1 GCA_012511525.1 Clostridiaceae bacterium | reverse complement strand
GTATGACTGGTACAACGAGGGTGAGGGCCTTTACGTCGGATCCCACGATCCCTCGCACCAGGCGACCTGCCTGCATGTCGAGCGTGATGTCAAGCAAAACATCCTGCGCATGGGCGTGATCCGCTACCCGATGCTCAACACGGGTGAAAGCTGGCAAAGCGCGCCGATCGTGTACGCGCCCCACCTGGGCGACTGGCACACGGGCGCAAAGCGCTACCGCAGCTGGATTGAGCAGGAGGGCAACTGGCACAAGCCGGACCAGCCGGAGTGGATGCTCCAGTTCAAGGGCTGGCTGCGCGTCATCCTCAAGCAGCACCACATGGAACTGAACTGGGACTACATCCAGATCGAAGCACTCTACGATGAAGCCGCGGCCGCGGGCATGGACACGATTTTCCTGCTCGGTTGGGAAAAGGGCGGGTTCGCACGGATGTGGCCGGACTATGTCGTCGATGACCGCATGGGCGGCGAAGCCGGGCTCAAGGCGGCGATCGACAAGGTCCATGCCAAGGGCGGCAAGGTGCTGATGTTCCTCAGCTATGCCCTGATCGATCGCGCCAGCGACTACTACCAGAAGGGCCCCGGGCGCAAGGCGACCACCAAGAGCCTGTGGGGCGAGGAGATCCCCTTCTCGGAGACCTATTGCGGCGAGGGCACCTGGCGCAAGCTGGGCAACCCGCCGATGCCGATGTACTTGTCCTGCGCCGGCTCGCCCGACTGGCAGGAGAAGATGATCGAGTCCGCCCGCACCTGCCTCGACCTGGGCGCCGACGGCGTCCTCTACGACATCGGCGGCATGACTCCGTATTTTTGCTTCGACGACAGCCACACCCATGCCAAGCCCAGCCATTCCTGCAGCGACAAGGCACGCCGCTACGGTGAGCTGCATGACTACATCCGCTCCCGCGGCGCCGACAAGGCGATCATGATGGAGCACAATATCGATGTGTTCGCCCAGCACATGGACCTTTCCCAGGGCGGAACCACGAGCCCGTCGGATCCGCGCAGCCTGCTCGAGCTGTACCGCTACACTTTCCCGGAACTGATCATGACCAACCGCAACATCGGGCACGACGAAGAGAATTTCCGGGACAAGGCCAACTACAGCTTTCTTTACGGCCTGCGCTACGACATGTCGATCTACCGCTGCTGCGGCGCGTTGTCGGACATTCCCAACTACGCCGTCTATCTCAAGGAGCTGACCGGCCTGCGGGCCCGTTACCAGGAGTTCCTGCTCAAGGGCCGTTTCATCGACAACGAGGGCTTCTGCCTCGACAACCAGGATCTGGCAGCCAAGGCCTACCGGGCCGGGGACGGCCGCGTCGCGGTTGTGCTCTGGAACAAGGGCGACTGCAGCCAGTGCTACAGCATCTGCGGCCTGGAAGATGGCGCCGTCAGCCAGTGCGGCACGGTCGCCCCAAGCAGCGTGGCCGTGGTTGTCCTCTGACATCGGACCTTATGCGGGCGGGGAGGTGACGAAAGTGAAGCAGTGTAACATAACCGATTACGGCGCGGTTCCCGACGGCCGGACCCTGGCGACCGCTTGTTTGCAGCAGGCGATCGACGACGTGGCCGCAGCCGGCGGCGGACGCGTGACGGTTGGCGGCGGACGCTACCTGATCGGGACCGTGTTCCTGAAGTCCGGCGTCGAGCTGTATCTTGAAGTGGACGGCGTCCTGCTCGCCAGTCCGGACGAGGCCGACTATCCCTTGCTGGAGTCGACATTCTGGAAGACGGAGTACGCGCCGCGCCGCAACCGGCGCTGCCTGATCTACGCCGAACAGGCCGAGGACATCGCGATCACGGGCCGCGGCCAGATCGACTGCCAGGGGCTTTTGTTCTGCAAACCGGCCGATAACCCCCGGCTTTGGCGTTACCAGCGCAAGAGCGACACCGCCCAGCCGGGCCGCATGATCTTCATGGCCGGCTGCAAGCGGCTCCTGTTTACCGATTTCACCCTCAAGGACGCGGCAGCCGGCTGGGGCTTTTGGATACTGGACTGCGCCGATGTCCGCTTCGACCGCGTGACGGTCGATTCAGACCTTGACATCCCCAATTCTGATGGCATTCACCTCAACTGCAGCCGAGATGTGACGATCAGCAACTGCCGGGTCAGCTGCGGCGACGACGCCCTGATCGTGCGCGCCTACACGCGCGTGCTCAGCCGGCCCGTCCCCTGCGAGCGGGTCACGGTGACCAACTGCCACCTGGTCAGCCACTGCAGCGCCATCCGGCTCGGCTGGGCCGACGACTACATCTGCCGCGACTGCGTGTTTTCCAACCTGACCATCACCGACAGCCGTTGGGGCATCAACATGACGCTGCCGCATGACCCAGGCAAGCGTTACAGCGACCAGGGCGACGACGACACCCTGATCGAGCACATCCTGTTTGACAACATCGTGATCGACCGCCACCACGCGGAGCCGATCCGGATCGAAATCGACGAAGGCGCACGGGTCGACGCGATCCGGGATATCTCCTTTGCCAACATGCGCGTGGTCAGCGCGACACCGCCCCGCCTGCTGGGCCGTCCGGACAAGAAACTCCAGGACATCACGCTCAGCAACGTTTCAATGACCATCCATCCGCCTGCCGAAGGCCAGGTGCTGCCCATGGTGCGCAACCGGGAAGCGCCGTTCTTCGGCCACATCGACAACCTGGTCCTGGACCGCGTCCGGATCGATCTGGACTAGACCGGCCTTGGCCAACCATCACGGACAGTACCGCTGGAATTGGGAAAAACCTTGACAATATCACAGCCTGACGGTACATTATTATCACGGTTATTGCAAAGCGAAAGAAAAAACATGGCATCAAATGAGCATATGCTCGCCGCAATCCATTGCAACTTCGAACAATCCTTGTTGTGAAGAACCGCTAACTGCCAACACGTTCCCGCAGATCTGTAGTGAGAGGAGGCACATGCATTTTCAAGGAACATCGTTCATGAACATGAAAGCAAAACGAAT
>JAAZFW010000392.1 GCA_012511525.1 Clostridiaceae bacterium | reverse complement strand
TCGGCAAACCAGTAGGCCTTGTCGGCCGTGCCGCCTACCCAGCCGCGTCTCAGCGCCCAGTCCAGCAGCTTTTTTCCGGGTGAACCGTCGGCGTACAGGAACGCGTGTCCGTTGCCGGCGACGGTGACCAGGGCCGAGGCCGCAAGTCCGGAGACGGTCGCCCAGGCCGGTGCACAGGCGCGGATATCCTGGCGCAGCAGCAGAAAAAGGCGGCTCCCGGCCGTATAGGCCAGCGCCGCGGTCATGGCGAAGGTGGTCGCCATGCCCAGGTTGTAGGCGATCTCCGGCCGAATGCCGGTCAGTTTGGCCAGGTATGTGTAGACAAACTGACCGAAATAGTAATAGTTGATGTTGCTGCCGGCAAACCACATGTCCGGTGCAGGCAGATAACGCGAGCGATAGAGGCTGTTCATCAGTCCCAGGTCCATGAACTTCTCCAGGCTGTCCAGCTCCGGTTTCAGGCCGCGGGCGAAACTCCACAAGATCAAAGCACTAAGGATGAACAATTCGCCGGCAACAAGATGGCGGCTGCCCGATGGCCGGCGCAGAAAATCCCAGGCGGTCTGGTAGCCGCGCCGCCAGGCCCAGGCCGCCGCACCAACCAGGAGCAGCACGGCGATGATCGCCCAGCGGGCAAAGGGAAGCAGGTGCAGAAACGACAAGGTCCAGACGATCCAGGCGGGGATGGCCAGCCCGATTGCCTTGGCCAGCAGGTAACCGCCGTCGCCATCCGGAAACAGCCGGCAGACAGCTGGCCAGACCAGCCAGCCGGGGATGCTGAGCGCGAGATGCCAGATCAGGATACGGCCCGCATCCTGGGGCATCAGCCAGAAAAGAAAGCCCACCGGCGCCAAGAGCGCCAAATAGAGCAGGTAAGGTAAGCTGCCAAGCCGTGTCCAGAGCTTTTTCATGGGCCTTCCTCCTGCAAGAAGCCACAGCGCAGGCCAGGATCTGCAGCCCCGCGCAGCTGGTCTTCGCGCAGAACCGAGCGTGCCGCGTCCAGTCCCAGCCGAACCGCGTAGTTCATGCCGCGGTCTTCAGGATAGATCTGGGCCATGCCGGCCAGCTTGACGCCGGACCAGGGCGTATCCATGGCCGGCATCTGGCGTGAGTATCCGCGCCCGATCACCGGCTGCGCACAGCGGGTGCGCTGCAAACGCCAGTCGATAACGTCCGCAGCGCTGAAGTGGGGATAAAGCCTGGACAGGCCCTGGATGAACAGGCGGTAAATCTCGCCGTCGGACTGTGTCCAGACCGGGTCGGAAATGTCCAGGTAACGCGAAAGGTAGACGATATGCCCGCCATAGCCGCGCGGCCCGACCAGGTTGGTGTGCTCGACGACAACGACAAAGGGAAGGCTGTCGCAGATGGTGGTCCAGTAATACGGCGACAGGCTGCGCCTGAGCCGCAGCACCAGGCACAGGTCGCCCTTGTAGGATAGCCGGTTGACCTGGCGCAGATAGGTGTCCGGCCAGTCATAGCTGGTCGTCATACCGGCAAACTGGCGGCTGGATACCGTCGCAACGACGGCGTTGGCCTCGACCTGGACGGTTGCGCAGTTTTCCAGGATGCACGATACTGCAAAACGGCGCGGCGTGTCCGACACCTGGCTGATGTTCATGGCGGTGTGTCCGGTCAGGATCTGGCTGCCCCGGGCCGTGATGCGCCTCACAAGCTCATCGACCATCAGGCCGAAACTGCCGTCGAGATAGCCCAGCATTTCCGCACCGGTTTCATGGCTGCGCGAATGGCCGCGCAGCTTGAACTTGTTCCAGATCCAGACTGCCGACACCGTGTCGGCGTCATTGTCAAATTTGGCCCGTAAAAGCGGCTGCCACAGCCGGCGGTAGGCGTCGCTGCCGCAGTTGCGGATCAACCACTGGGCGGCGGTTTCGTCCTCCAGCTTTTTCCAGTCCTTGAGCCGGGCGGCCCGAAGCACCGCCAGGCCGGTCCGCAGCCGCTGGCCGAACGGGATGACGGGGAATCGCAGCAGGTCGAGCGGTGACGAGAAGGGGTGCAGCGTTCCGTCGGCGACCAGCGCGTCACTTGGCTTGAACCACTTCAGGCGGTCAGAAAGACCAAGTGTGTCGAGCAAACGCACCAGCAGTTTGTCGTGTGTAAAGATGTGATGGTAGATGTATTCGATCCGCTCGCTGCCGACCGGAAATGATGCGATCATGCCGCCCGGTGAGCGCGTGGACTCGATCAGCACCACGTCGTAACCGGCCGACTGCAGGGCGCTGGCTGCGACCAGGCCGGTTAGGCCGGCCCCGATGATGCAGACACGCTGCCGGTCAGGCATGGCGGGACCATCCTTTCCCGGACCGGTCAGCGGATCCGGCGGCATTCCATGTAATAGCGCTTTTCATGTGCTTCTCCCATAGAGAATGTCTTGCGGGGGTAAATGCCGTCGCGGGCAAGCGTGGGGAAAAAGTCGGCTTTATCCAGGGCGGGCAGGAGGAGGCCTATCTGACCTTGTCCGGCAAGTCTTTCGACTTCGCTACGGCCGTGGATGTAGTCGACCCGGACGCCGAAGCCGGCGGACAGGTGATCCAAAAACGGCTGGAGCAGGGCCGCCGCGAGCCGGTCCCGGGGGCGGCCGAATACCAGGCTGAACGCCTGTCCCGGGGCCAGGACGGGAATCGCCAGCGGCCAGTCGTGCGTGTCCGGAGGCGGGCCGGAGATGACAGACATGTCCTGACCCTTGAACCAGTCACGGGCCAGAGCTTGAAATTTATCGGGCGTCATACCGTCCAGGATCCTGTGGATCGGCTCGAACACCAGTCCGTCATCGTGCAGGTTGACGATCTCGACCAGGGCATAGCGGGCCGGGTGTTCCGGTCCGGCCTGTTCCCGGACGTGTTCCCAATGCGCTTTGGCGGTGGCCAGCGAATGGTTGCCGTCGCCGACGGCCAGCATCAGGTTGTTTTTTACGACGCCGGGCAGATTGGCCATCGCCTGCAAAGCCTGTGCGAGCACCGGGTCGGCAGCGGGGAAAAACCAACCGCGCACCGATCCGCCGCCCTGCATGAGACATGTCTCGTAAACCGGCGACTGCCCAGACCGCCGAACCGCCCGGAGCAGCGGTTCGATGACCTGTCTGCCGGGGTCATCGACCAGAAGCTGGATGTGCGGCAGCTCCAGCGCCGCGTGGCGCCGGATCTGTGCGCGCGGCGGGATTCGCTCCATGACGGTGCCTTCTGTGGCCCGGATCAGCTGGCGGTTGCCGGGGGTGAAGTCATAATGCTCGAGGTCGGCGGCAATAACCAGGCCCAGGCGGCTGGCGTGCTCGGGCGTTTGCCGGTCCACCAGCATGCAGCCAGGCTCAAGCTCGCGCAGCAGACCTTCGGCCAGGTACCGGTCCATGGTCCTGTTGATGGCATCGATGCGCGAGCTGAGCGATCGATCGTCCGGATGCTCGAGGTAGTACTCCGGCAAAACCAATTGCAGCGTCGAGGGGCTGTCACCGACGATTCGCGCCGTTTCCTGCCAATAGGACAAGTTGGCGGTATGTTGGTCACAGGCGATGACCGACCAGCGGAACAGGTCGGCCGACGGCGCCGGCAAAAGGATTCTGGGGACGAAGAGACCAGGGGGAGCGGCCGGCAAGGCATGCGGCCCCTCGCGGGTCAACGGTTTGGCTGGCATATCGGATCCTTTCCAAAAAACAGGTTGGTTTGCGATCAACCCGGCGTTATCCGATTTCCTATTTTATCACAGAAAGATGGCCGGCGCATCGCCCGGGCCGGGTCTGTTGTGTTCTTTTTGCTTGTTCATTGAGCAACTTTCGTGTAGAATTTGACCATCGTGTACCCCATGAAGGAGTGTCTTGGCCATGCAACCAGAAAGCCTTAATACCATCCGGGAAAAATACCTGGCCTTTTTCGAGCAAAAAGGTCATATGCGCCTGCCCAGCTTTTCTCTCGTGCCGCGCAACGCCCCGTCGATCCTGCTGATCAACGCGGGGATGACGCCGCTCAAGCCCTATTTCACCGGCAAGGCCGTGCCGCCTGCGCCGCGCGTGACGACCTGCCAGAAATGCATCCGCACGCCCGATATCGAGCGGGTGGGCAAAACAGCACGTCACGGAACTTATTTCGAGATGCTGGGGAATTTCTCTTTTGGCGATTATTTTAAAAAAGAGATCATTCCCTGGGCCTGGGAATTTTGCACTGAAGTCCTCGAGATGCCGGCCGACCGGCTGTACGTCTCGGTTTACGAGGATGACGACGAAGCTTTTGACATCTGGCACCAGGCGGTCGGCCTGGACAAGGACCGGATCTACCGCATGGGCAAGGAAGACAATTTCTGGGAACACGGCACCGGGCCCTGCGGCCCCTGCTCCGAGCTGTATTTCGACCGCGGGCCAGCATACGGCTGCGGATCCTCCGACTGCCATGTCGGCTGCGACTGCGACCGGTTCGTCGAGTTCTGGAACCTGGTTTTCACCCAGTTCAACAAGGAAGAGGACGGCAGCTATACCCCCCTGGACCGAAAGAATATCGATACCGGCGCCGGGCTGGAACGCTTTGCCTGCATCTTGCAGGATGTTGATAACCTTTTCGAGGTCGATACCATCCGGGCAATCCTCGATCATGCCTGCCAGCTGGCCGACGTGGCGTACGGCCGTGACGAGAAGGCCGATACGGCCATCCGCGTGATCACTGACCACATCCGCAGCACCACCATGATGATCAGCGACGGGATCATCCCGACCAACGAAGGCCGCGGCTATGTCTTGCGCCGTCTGCTGCGCCGTGCGGCCCGCTTCGGCCGGCTGCTCGGGCTGACACGGCCGTTCCTGTACCAGATCGCGCCGACCGTGATCCGCGAATCGTCTGGGGCTTACCCGGAACTTCTAGAAAACCAGGACCGGATCGTGCGCGTCATCCGCCACGAGGAGGACCGTTTTGCCGAAACCATCCAGCAGGGCAGCCTGATCCTGGATGACATGATCAGCCAGGCCGGACAGGCCGGCAAGCATCAGCTGAGCGGTTCGGATGTCTTCCGCCTGCATGACACGTACGGTTTTCCGCTCGACTTGACCCGCGAGATTGCCGCCGAGCAGGGCCTGACGATCGACGAGGCAGGCTTTCAGGCCGAGATGGCCCGGCAGAAGGAAACGGCCCGGCAAGCTTTGCGGGCCAGGGCCGGATCCGCTTGGAGCCAGGAAACGCTGCCGGAATCCATCGACCGCAGCCAGCCGACTCTGTTCAGCGGCTACGACACCTTGTCCGATCAAGCCCAGGTCCGCTATCTTCTGAGTGCTGAAAAGGAAACGGCGCCCGTCCTGCTGGACGAAGCGGAAGCCGGAGCGGCCGTCACGGTCATGACCGACCGCACGCCCTTCTATGCTGCCGGAGGCGGCCAGACCGGCGATATCGGCCGCATGTTCAACGACCAGGTCCGCCTCAGCGTCCTCGATACGACCAAGAGCGCGGAGGGCCTCTATTTCCACCTCGCCCAGGTCGAGGAAGGCGTCCTGCGCCCGGGTGACCGGCTTGCCATGGACGTCGATTCAGCCGCCCGTTTGGCTACGGCGCGCAACCACACCGTGACGCACCTGCTCCACAAGGCGCTGCGCCTTGTCGTCGGCGAACATGTCGCCCAGGCCGGCTCTGCGGTTTCTGCTGAGCGGCTGCGTTTCGACTTCAGCCATTTCCAGCCCCTGACCGCCGAGGAAAAGCGACAGATCGAAAAGCTGGTCAACGATGAAATCCTGAAAAACGATCCGGTCTGCACCGAAGTGATGACCTTGGACCAGGCCCGCGCTTCCGGCGCGGTCGCCCTGTTTGACGAAAAATACGCCGACCAGGTACGGGTTGTTTCGGTCGGCAATTTCAGCAAGGAACTGTGCGGCGGAACCCATCTGAAACATTCGTCGGAAGCCTGCCAGTTCCGCCTGCTCAGTGAAAGCGGCATTGCGGCCGGCGTCCGGCGCATCGAAGGCGTAACGGGCGCGGCTGCCTGGGCCGTGGCCTGCCAGCAGGACGAACTGCTGCAGGCCAGCGCGGCACTGCTGAAAACACAGCAGGCTGAATTGCCGGAACGGCTGGCCCAACTGCTGGACAAGATGAAAAAACTGGAAAAAGAGCTTGCCGAAGCCCAGATGGCCCGGCTGGGCGACGCGGCCAACGAGCTGCTCGGCCAGGCCGAACCCATGGGGACGCTCAACATCCTCCTGGCTGTTGCGCCGGCCGCCGACATGGGCCAGTTGCGTGAAACTGCGGACAGGATCCGCGCCAAGCTGGACCGCAGCCTGATCTTGCTCGGAGCTGAGATAGACGGCAAGGCGGCCTGGGTGGCCGTGGCGTCAGAAGCCGCGCGCCAGGCCGGTTTAAATGCCGGGAACATTGTGCGCGAAGCGGCCAGGATCACGGAAGGCGGCGGAGGCGGGAGGCCGGACATGGCCCAGGCCGGCGGCAAGAACCCGCGCCAAATCCCCGCGGCGCTGCAGGCGGTCCGGCAGTTGCTGGCCAGCCAGCTGACTGAGAGGTGAGTCCAATGTCAGATTGCATTTTCTGCCGTATCGCGGACGGCAGCATTCCGTCTGAGATCGTGTACCAGGACGATGACGTGGTTGCGTTCAGGGATATCCACCCGGTGGCTCCGGTGCACCTTCTGATCGTGCCCCGCAAGCACGTGGCCAATCTGCTGGATCTGGCCACCGACCCGGATGGTTCCCGCGTGGCCGAAGCTGTCCTGCGCGCGGTGCCGCGCGTCGCCGCGGCCGCCGGGGTTGACCGGACAGGCTTTCGCCTGATCAACAACTGCGGCGAGGACGGCGGTCAGACCATCGGGCATGTTCATTTTCATCTGATCGGCGGGCGCAGCCTGGGCGAGAAACTGCTCTGAGGCGATCGCGGCCGACATTGCCTTGCGGCATGATGGCATGACCATCGGAGGCGGGTAACCGTGTACTGCCACGAAAAAACCTATGATCTGGATGAGCTGGCCCGGATGAACCTGCATGTGCACACCGCTTTCTCGCACTGCGCCGACCGGGCGATGACGTTGCCCGCCATTGTGTCCGAGGCTGAAAAGGCAGGTCTTGACGCCATCGCGCTGATCGATCACGACAACGACGACCGCGACGACGCAACCGTCCTGGCCCATGTGCAGGAACTTCGCCGGCAACTGGGCGGCCTGGAAACGCGCGTCCGGGTCATCATCGGCTGCGAGCTTTCCTGCTACGATATCGGCAAGACGCTGGAGGGCGACCGGCTGCGCCAAGCCCTCGATTACCGGGCGTATGCCCTGAACCATTATCATATGCCGTTCTGG
>JAAZFW010000391.1 GCA_012511525.1 Clostridiaceae bacterium | reverse complement strand
GATGGCCCCAAAGACCTCGTCGACGCCCATCGTCTGCCCGATGCGCACCAGCGCCCCCGCGGGACAGGCGTCGACGCAGGCGAAGCAGGATGTGCAGCGGTCGGGATAAAACCTGCGGCCGTCCGGCTCGAAACGAATCGCACCGGCAGGACATGCCGCCGCGCAGGCCTGGCAGCCGATGCACCGGTTCGCGTAAAACGCCAGCGTCGGAGAAGCGGCGATCGCCTCCGGGTTATGGCACCACGGGCAGACCATCTGGCAGCCCTTTAAATAGACTGTCGTGCGGATGCCCGGACCGTCGTGCAGGCTGAAGGATTGAATATCCGAGATGAGCCCTGTTTGCTGTGTCATGCGCGGCCCCTTTCGCTTCGTGATCACCTTGACTATGGCACGAATCAATTCGCCAGACAAGAACAGCGCCTGCTGAAAAGTGTTCTGATTTTGTGATTTCGAGTATAATGCAGGTATGAAACGCGTTTCGACAGTCGTCATCAAGCCGACGGACCTCGAGGAGCGGCTGGATTTCAGCCACGAGGTTCCGCATACGGTTCACCTGAAGTCCTTCACCGAAGAGGACATCGTTCCGCTGCACTACGGCGAGACGCTGGAAATCCTGCTCTGCGACAACCTGGCGGGCGAGGTGCTCATCGACGGCAAACCCTTCGAACTGGGCGGCCGGCAGGTGTTTGTCATACCGCCCCTGACGGTCCATGCCAACCGGATCCAGGCAGGTCCCGGACAGATGATCGTCGTCAAGGTCTCCTTTCCGGACCTGGCCCACTTCATGGACATCCCCGCCATGCTGGCCTACCAGGGTCTGTCGCTGGATCGGGTCGATCCGACAGGCCCGCCGTACGATGAGCTCCGGCCGATCGTCGACCGATTGATCGAGCACGACGACAGCTTGTTCTTGCGCATGGCCGCCCTGATCGACCTGTTCGCCCTGCTTGGCCGCCACATGGCCTCCGGCGAAAGGATCGAGCCGGCGATCAGCCAGGCGAAAAACGACTTCCTCAAGGCCGTGATCTCATGGACCCAGGCCCAATACGCCCGGCCGGTTTCCCTGGCGGATGTCGCCAGCCATATCGGCTACAGCAAATCGTATTTTTGCCATGTGTTCCGGGAACTGACCGGGATGACTTGGACGGCCTACCTGCACAGCGTCCGCGTGTCCGCGGCCTGCCGCCTGCTCCAGGACGGTCTGACCGTCGGCGAGGCTGGTGAACGGTGCGGCTTTACCAACCTGTCACACTTCATCCGCATCTTCCGCCAGAACCGCGGTTTGACGCCGCGGGCCTACCAGAAGCAGCACCGCGGCGAACGCCCTGCCGTCAGGCGGTGACGACTTCCACACCGCTGGCGCGGACGAGACGCAGGGTATCCGGGTCGGCGTCACGGTTTGTGACCAGGCAGCCGATCGATTGCAAAGCGCAGAAGTTGTTGAAGCTCTCCCGGCCCAGCTTGCTGCTGTCCGCCACGATGATCGTCTGGCGTGAGCGGCTGATCATGGCCCGGTTGATCTCGGCTTCTTCGGCATGATAAGTCGTGATGCCGGCCG
>JAAZFW010000046.1 GCA_012511525.1 Clostridiaceae bacterium | reverse complement strand
TGCGCGACGCCTCCAGTCTGCCGGACGGCCTGACCCCGTACCGGCTGATGTCCGGGCGTTTCCCGGGGCAAGAAGGGGAACTGGCGCTCGATCCGCTGGCGGCTGCGCTGCTGGGCGGCGTGGAGCCAGGCGATTCGGTTACGCTTGAGCTCGAGCAACGGTTCCCCGACACGTCCGCACAACCCCTGGAACGCACCTTCACGGTGGTCGGCCTGTTTGCCTGGATGGATAGCGCTCTGCCGGCCGATGTCTATCACGCGCTCACCGTTGTGCCTCCTGACGAGCAGCAGGCTGGTGAGCTGTACCTGACGGTGCGGCCATCGTCCCGCTACGAGGATCAGCTGTTTGCCGCCCTGTCTGACACTATCCCCGGTGCGGACCAACCGGACAGACGATGGCAAAGCAAGTACGAAGCCCCGGAAACCGGCCGCTTGCATGTCCGGACGCACGAGGGCCTGCTGCGCTACTACGGCCAGACCTCGCACGATGCAACCAACCGCGTCATGCTGGGTGTCTTCGCCCTGTTGAGTGCGATCATCATGGTTTCGGTGGTCTTCGTGATCCGCAACAGTTTTTCCATGTCTGTCACCGAGCGGCTGAGCGAGTTCGGCCTGCTGCGTGTTGTCGGCGCGACACCAGGCCAGATCCGCCGCCTGGTGCTGCAGGACGCCTGGCAGCTGGCCCTGGCCGGCATCCCGCTCGGGCTGCTGGCCGGCCTGGGCGCGATGGCCGTCACGATCGGGGCGGTGGCCAAGGTTGACCTGCCGGTCGTCCGCAACATGAGGCTCGTCATGAGCCCGGCCGCACTGCTGCTGGCCGCCGGGATGTCCCTGGTGACGATATTCCTGGCCGCGTTCAGTCCCGCGCTGCGATCTTCCCGCCAGGCTCCGGTCGAGGCGATCCGCCATTCGGGAACTTTCCGGGTCAAATCCAGCAGCCGCCGGATCCATCGGGGACGCCTCGGACAATGGCTCCTGGGGGCTCCTGGTGCGCTGGCCAGCCGCAATGTGCGCCGCGATCGGCGCCGTTTCCGGACGACCGCATTATCGGTAGCCGTCAGCGCCATCCTTTTCCTGGCTGCCGGAGGGTTATCGCTGCAAATGCGCGCGTCATTGGCGGCATTCAACAGCGAACAGACCGATTTCACCGTCCATGCCGCCCGGTCAGACCAATTTGCCTGCGCTCCAGAGCTGGTTCATCTTCATGAAACCCTCTCAACCCAGCCGGAGGTTGCCCGTTCGGCGCTGCTCGGGCGCTTTTATGCCAGCGCGCCCCTGGATCCGGGCCAGCTGGATGCGGGCTGGGTCGAAGCTTACCGGCAACAATCCTCGATCTATGGTCGGGAACTGACGCCGGAGCAGGCGGCAGCCGACATGCTTTACAACGGCCTGCTGACGGTCGAAATCGTGCTGGCCGACCGCTCCCTGCTCGACGAACTGGGCGTTTCAAACCCCAACCAGGCCTGGCAGGCGATGAAAAACGGGCAGGCGCTGCTCAGCCAAACCGGCAGCCTGCGGATCGGGCCTGTCGGCGGCGCCACAGTTCCCCTGACCACACTGGGCCCTGGGGACGCGTTCCCGCTTAGGGATACGACCCGTGACGATCAAGATGGACACAAGACGGTCATACTGGATTTGCCGGATCACCTGCAGATCGCCTCGGAGATCGAAGACCAGCCCTGGTTCGTAGCCGGTGCCTTTTCCGGCGTGCCGACCGTCCGCTTGATCGTGTCGCAAGGTTATGCCAGCCGACATTTCGCGGTTTTGCCATCCTTTGATCAGGGCATCGCCTGGCAGCTGTTGCTGGACGCGCAACCGGGCCAGGAAAAAGCGCTGCAGATCATGCTGGCCGGGCAGCTGACCGGCCGGGAAGGCGAGGCCCTGAGCCTGGAAGACAACTACGCCAACTTGCAGATGGCCCGCGATTTAGTATTTGTCATGGATGTTTTCCTTTACGGGTTCACAGTCGTGATCATCTTGATCTGTGCCATGAACATCATCAACATCGTCACGACGCAGATCGTGCTGCGGCGGCGGGAACTGGCGATGCTGCGGGCGATCGGCATGAGCGGCGCACAGCAAACCGCCATGCTGTTGGCTGAGAGCGCCCTGTACGGGCTGACCGGCGCCCTGTGGGGCAGCGCGGCGGGCCTGGCGCTGCTGGCTGCCCTGTCCCGGCAGACAGACCAGCTGCTCGCCGGCAGCGGGCTGCGGGGCGTTCCCTGGCTCCTGGTTCTCTGGACGCTGGCCGGTGCCCTGTTGCTGTCTCTGCTGGCCGGCATCCTGCCGATCCGGCGCGTGCGCCGCGACAGCATCGTCGACGCGATCCGGGAAGAGGGTTGATCCGATCAGGCTTCTTCCTTTGATGCGAACAGCGTTTCGATCGATTTGACGCAGCGTTCGATCTGCTGCTCGCGCTGCGGGCTGGACCAGCTGACGATCGCCTGGCCGCGCGTCTCGAGTCCCTTGTCCCGGCACAGGCCG
>JAAZFW010000045.1 GCA_012511525.1 Clostridiaceae bacterium | reverse complement strand
GCGGACCTGCTCCAGGATCTTTGAACCGGCCGACCGGATGATTGCGTCCAGCCTGGCGGCCGGAACCGCGCGGTCGACGGTCAGGGCCAGATCGCGGCTGACGGCCGGATAGCGCGGCAGCGGCTGGTAATGCCGCTCGTCGGTCGCCATGGCGACCAAAAGATCGAGTTTCAAGTCGAGCACAACCAGGCGCGGCGGCGCGACGAAGGCCTGGGCGACGTCCGGGTGGATTTCGCCAAGCTGGCCAAGTTCCGTCTCGCCGGCGATGATGCGGGCGCTCCGATTGGGATGCAGCCAGCCGGCCGTTCCCTCGGCGCTGCAGCGAACCGCCGTGACGCCCAGATGGACCAGCAGTTCCTCGAGGATACCCTTCAAGCGGAAAAACGACGGGCCGGCGGTCCCGTTCTCGCCTTCATCGTACAGGAAGGCAGACAGGTGGCGCTCTTCGTCGGGCAGGTCCGTGACCGGCCAGGTTTTGGGCAGGTAGACGAAGGCCATCTCGAAAATGCGCGCGGCCGCGACCGAGCGGTTCCAGTTGGTTGAGGCGACGGTCAGCAAGGAAGGCAGCATGCTGGTGCGCATGCAGGCATAATCCTCCCCGAGCGGGTTGGTGATCCGGACCTGACGGCGCAGGACATGGTCGGCGGGCAGCTGGAGCTTGTCCATCTGGCGCGGGCTCTCGAAGGCATAGGTGCAGGCTTCGTAAAAGCCGGCGGCCAGCATGAAGTCCTTGATCTTCTCGCGGATGCGCTGGTCGCGGTTCATGCCGCCCAGGGTTGTCTGCTTGCCGGACAGCAGGCTGGGCTGGATGTTGTTGTAGCCGTAGATCCGGGCCGCTTCTTCGGCCAGGTCAGCCTCGCAGAGCAGGTCGGGGCGCCAGCTGGGCGGATAAGCCGTTAGTCCCGTGTCCTCGCGCGTGACGGCGATCTCCAGCCGTTTCAGGCAGGTCAGCAGATAGTCCTCGGACAGGTCCGTGCCCAGGATGCGGTTGATGCCGTCCCGGCTAAACGGGATCGCGGCCGGTTCGGGCTTGACCGGCCAGGCGTCGATCAGACCCGGACAGACGCGGCCGGCCCCGATCGTTTCGATCAGCTCGCAGGCCCGGTCGATCGCGCGCGCGGCGTTGTTCACGTCGAGGCCTTTTTCAAAGCGCGCAGACGCTTCCGTACGAAGCCCGACCCGCTGAGCCGCCCGCCGGACCGCCAGCGGGTTGAAGGTGGCCGATTCCAGCAGCACGGACGTGGTCGTTGATGTCACTTCGGAGTTCTCGGCGCCCATCACGCCGGCCAGGGCAACCGCCCGGTCCCGGTCGGCAATGACCAGCATCGCGTCGTCGAGCGTACGGTCGGCGCTGTCCAGCGTGCGCATCACCTCACCCGGACGGGCCCGGCGTACGATGATGCTGCGCCCGGCCAGCTGCTCGAGGTCAAAAGCGTGCATCGGCTGGCCCAGCTCGAGCATGACGTAGTTGGTGATGTCGACCAGGCTGTCGATCGGGCGCAGCCCGGCACCGCGCAGGCGGCGGCGCAGCCAGTCCGGCGACGGGCCGATCTGCACGTCGCGCACGACACGGCCGCAGTAGCGGTAGCAAAAGTCCGGCGCCTCGATGCGGATCGTCGCCTGATCGGCGGCCGGTTCCGGGTGCTCCGCCCTGACGGCGGGGCGGACCGGTGTGAAGGGCAAATCCAAGGTGACGGCCGCCTCGCGGCCCAGCCCCTCGACCGAAAAGCAGTCGACCCGGTTGGACGTGATCTCGAAATCGAGCACGACGTCGTCGAGGTGGAGCAGCGCGCGGATGTCCTGGCCGGGTTCGGTTTCCGGCGGCAGGATGTAGATGCCGTCGGCCGCGGCGTCGGGAAAGTCATTGACCGTGAAGCCCAGTTCCTGGATGGAGCAGAGCATCCCGTCAGACAATTGCCCGCGCAGCTGTCCGGAGCGGATCACGCTGCCGTCCGCCAGCACAGCTCCGTCGACGGCGACCGGGACGGCAGCCCCGGCGAACACGTTCGCCGCGCCGGTGACGATTTGAATTGTCCGCGTCCCGATGTCGACCTGGCAGAGGACCAGGCGGTCGGCATCCGGATGCGAGACGACGGACTCGATCCGGCCGGTGACCACGCCGGACACCCGTTCGCCGACCCGGGTGACGTTCTCGACCTTGGAGCCGCTCATCGTCATGGCGTCGGCCACGGCCTTGGCGTCAAATTTCAGCGGCGTGAATGCACGGAGCCATTCAAGGGTTGTTTTCATTGTGTTAGCCTCCTCATGCGAAAAGCCCGGCCGCGTCAGCGGAACTGGCTGAGAAAACGGATGTCGTTCTCGTAAAAGGTGCGGATGTCGTCAATGCCGTAACGGCCCATGGCCGTCCGTTCGACCCCGATGCCAAAGGCGAATCCGGAATAGCGGCGCGAGTCGATGCCGCAGTTCTCGAGTACTTCCGGGTGCACCAT
>JAAZFW010000390.1 GCA_012511525.1 Clostridiaceae bacterium | reverse complement strand
TCGGCGCCATCAGGCCCGATCTCCAGGCTTTCTTTGCCAAACGCGTCCTCCAAACGGGCTGGAAACGGCCAGCGCAAGCGCCGGATTCCGGCCTTGTGCGCGTAAAGGGCGACCATCTGGCGATTGAGGTAGAGCGGGTCAGAACGGTCGCTGTAGACGAAGACACCCGCCTGGCGCGCCAGCGCGCGCAGCAAGTCGGCCGGCAGGCGGCCGACCGAGCAGAAGGCGCTCAGGCCATGTTCGTGCCGGCGGACAACCAGCGCCGGCAGCTGGCTCGCGCAGTCTAGGCCGACCGCCGTGACATCTTGGTCGGTGACCGCGAAAAGGGGCGGGCAGGGCCGGCAAAAGCCGAATGTGACCGGGACCGTGCCATCGAGCCAGGGGCCTGGCGAGACGAAGACCTGGCCGCTGCCGGTGTCATCCCGCCGGAAGTG
Organism: Clostridiaceae bacterium; assembly: GCA_012511525.1. GTDB lineage: Bacteria > Bacillota > Clostridia > Saccharofermentanales > UBA5734 > JAAYBY01. The sequence goes on along the minus strand of JAAZFW010000390.1, from coordinate 2,894 downwards.
GAATCCGGTCAGGTCGGTCATGCTCTCCAGCGAAAAGCCCGTGTCGGTCACGTAGCCCGGCGCGTGCAGGAACAGGACAGACTTGCCGGCCTCGCGCAGAGCCTGGACCGCAGATAGCACCCGCGCGTCCGGCTTGAACAGGTTGGCGAAAATGTAAAGCCGGATCCGCTCGCGAGGGAACGTGTCCAGCAGCAGGTCCTCAGTCAGGTAACAGTCCCAGGGCAGGCCCATGCGGTTCAGCTGCTCGGTCTGGTATTCCGTCATGTCATAACCGGATTGGGTCCCCAGCAGGTAATTGGAGGGCATGTCGATGAAAAAGCCAACTTCCGCTGCCATCTCCATCCCGCGCCGCCACAGCGACCCGGTCAGCAGCCGCAACTGGCGGATCGTCTCCATCAGGGCGGGATCGTCGTACCAGCCGCCGAACATGTCAAACCACCAGTAGCCCTGACCCTTGGCCAGAACCTGCGCGACTTCGCGCTTGAAGTAGTTTTCGGTCTCGCTCCGGTCTTTGAGACGGGTATGGCTCTTCTGCAACGCCTGGGCCAGCGGGTTGTCGTTGACGCGCCAAGTCGTGTTGTCGACTTCGTGAAAATAGAGCTTGCCGCGCAGGGAGAAGCTGTCCAGCGGGACGCGCAATCCGCTGGTGCTGGCCAATTTACGGAACCGATAGGAGGCCGGGCAGAACAGGGCGTCGATGTTTTTGTCTTCCAGCACGCGCAGCAAGTCGTTGTAGTTGGATAAGACCACGTGCGGCAGGTCCATGCCGGTGATATAGCCGTAAAAGGCGCCGACCAGCCGCGTACCGCCGGTGTGTTCCTTGATCTGCCGGGCAAACCAGCAAATGGCGTCGGAAACCGCTTCGTTGTAAAACCGCCAGTAGACCAGGGCTTGCCGGCTGTGCGCCGGGTCGCGCAGGACGCCGTCGTGTGTCTGGTGTAATACGTCCGGAGGCGGTATTTCCGCCAGCGGGTCGCCGCTCCAGGCGCGGTAGGCGTCGGTTTGGGCCGGGCAGGGCCGAAGCGCCGCTGGAATGTCGCGGGTGTACCATTCGGTTGTTCCGCCGGCCATCAGGTAGACACCGAAGACTTTATTCGGGAACTGTTCGTCCAGGTAGTCGAGCAGGTCACAGACCATCGCAGCGGCCGCCTGGCGCCAGACCGGACTGGCAACGGCCTGCACCAGCTGCTGGAATGAATCAGCTAGTTCAGGATGGTTTTCCAAAAACCAGTCGCGCGTATCCAGCTGCAGCATCAACGACCAGTAGCTGTCCGGCGCCTGTTCCAGGAACAGGTCGGCCTGCGCCTTGAGCGCGGACCAGTCGTATTGCCGGTCGCCGGTCCAGACTTCGCCGAACTGGGAATAGGGCACTTTGAGCGAGCAGAGGATGCCGCTGGGAAAGACGCTATAAAGTGAGAATCCGGCCATGTCGAACCGATGAACCGTTTCGGATGCCGGCCGGAACGAACGGAACGAAACAGGTTCGAACAGCTGGCCGTTGATCTCGATCCACGCGCAGCCCTGATGCTGGATAATCGTGGCTTTCATCGCGTGTGCACGCTGCCGGGGGCCGCCGGAACAGCGTCCTCATCGGGACGAACCGGACAGGCGAGCGTCTCCCCGAAACGCTGCTCAAAGCCTTCGTCAACCGGCAGACCGGCGCTGGCCATCGCCTCGACGGCGCTGCCGTAGACCGGCGGCAGGCTGGGGAGGATCGCCTCGAAGCGGTCGTCGAGTTGTTTGAAGACCAATTTTTCCAGCAGCCGGTTGTTGGCGCTCCACAGGCCGCCGGACAGGACGACCAGAAACGGCGGGGCGGATAAATAGCGGCTGCCGGCCAAAAGCAGGAGGGCAAGCTGGCGGGCGCTTTCGCTAAGGATCTCGAGCGCCGCGACATCGCCTTGTGCCGCCGCGGCGAAAACGACCGGCGCCAGGGCGGAGATGAACCGTTTGCCGCCGCCGTAGATTTCAGGGATCGCCTTGTCGACCGGCTGGCCGATCTCCTTTTCCAGCATGGCGGTCAGGCGGGTGCCCGGCAGGCGGCCGTCCAGATCCTGCAAGGCGCGGCGCAGGCCCATGCGGCCGATATCGTAGCCGCTGCCTTCGTCGCTGAGCAGGTGCCCCCAGCCGCCGACCTGGCGGATCTCGCCGGACGAGCGGACAAAGACCGCCGAACCGGTGCCGGCGATCAGGACCATGCCGTCACCCTGGCGCAATCCTGTGTTCAGGGCGCTGATCGCGTCGCTGCCGTTGCTGATCGCGCAATCCGTTGGAAACAGGCTGCGCAGAAACGACCGGTAGCGGGGCCGGTTGGACTCAAGTCCGCCGCCGGCGATGCCCAGATGAATCGCCCGGATCGGCGGCGAGCCGGCCCCGAACGGAGCCAGCAAGTCGGTGAACAAGGCCTGCAAGGTCCGGGTGGAGCGTTCAAAGCCGATTTCGCTGGAATTGGACGGTCCGCCGATCACCCGGTTGACAACCGTGCCATCATCCTTAAACAGCACCAGGTCAGTCTTGGTGGCACCGCCATCCACCGCGATCAGGTGGAATTGCCCTTCATTCATGTCCCCATCCCCTTCATTGTTTGCTGGTGACCAGAAACAGCTTCATCTCATCGTCCGAGCAGGTCAATCGGACGGTTCGGTCCCGGCTGACCAGGTCCGGTTCGTCCGTGCAGACATTTTGCAGCACCACGTCGGCTGAAAAACGGACCAGCCGTTCGCCGGCCCGGTGTGCGTAGAGCCCGAAAAGGCTCCGGTTGACGTAAACAGGATCATGTAGAGCACGCCGCCGATCACAACCCAGGACATGAAATGGGGCAGCAGCAGGGACGTCTGGACGGCTTTTTTCAGTTTCATATGCCCGACTTCGTTGAGCATCAGCGACAGGATGAT
>JAAZFW010000389.1 GCA_012511525.1 Clostridiaceae bacterium | reverse complement strand
TCGTCCAGCTCCAGGTCCGGGTCGGCATCGAGCCAGGCCGCCGCGACAAAAGTCTCGGCCTGAACCGTCACCAGCCGGTCCGCTCCGTCATCGCGTTCGTCCAGGATCATCGCCCGGGGCGGGCAAAGGGCCAGCTCACGGTAGGGTGTATCGATCAAAAAAGCCGGGATGACCGCCGCCTCGCCGCTTATCTCCCCGGGATAGGCCACATAAAGTCCGCCCGTTTCCGGCTGATTCGGCTCGATGCGCGCCAGCTCCTCGCGGGACTGTGCCGGCAGCGTAACCATTTTCCTGACGGTCCGGCGTTCCTGGCCGTCAAAGGATATCCAGCCGGTCTCGAGGCTCATCTTGACCGGCACCTGCCCGTCGTTGCAGCCCACAACCGCTACCTGGCCATCCAGCCGGCGCAGGATCAAGCGCACGGGCATCAGGGCCCGGCGAACCGCGTGGTAGGCGATTTTGCGGCGGACGAAGCTGTCGACGATCGTCCAGCCGATTTCACCCCAGCAGTCGTTGTACATCCAGAACAGGGCGCCGGCACAGCGCGTTTTAAAGCGCAGCGCCTCCAGGGAGTAGCCGAGCATCAGGCCCTGGACCAGGCCGGCATAGAGGAGATAACCGTCCAAATCAAGCGGACGGTCTGTGAAATGGCGGCGGATGCCGGCTTCGACGGTCAGCTTTTCGAAGGTATTGGTGTGCCTTTTCCAGATCTTGCCGGAGCGGTCGATCGGATGGCCGTCGAAATAGCACTCGATGCTGCGGCGGACCGGCGGTCCGGGGTAGCCGTACTCGGAGACGAAGGCGGCGTCAATCCGGTCATACTGGCACGGGTCGATGCGCCGGAGCATGTCCGGGTTCATCATGGCCTCGTGCCAGTAGTGGATGTCGCCCACCGCCGGGTCGTTCGGCTCGGACCCACCGTAGGGCGAGCTGTTCCAATAGGGGATCCAGGGCGCGTTCTTGCTAAGGATATCCGGCAGCATGGCGTTGGCGGTGTATAGGCCGTATTGCCGGTCCTTTGTCAGGCGCTCCTTCAGGCGGCGGCCATAGATCCAGTGGTTTTCGTTGTTGCCGCAAAACAGGGCCAGGCAGGCGTGGTTTCTGAGCCGCTTGGTCTGGTGGTCGAATTCGCGCCAGACCAGGGCACGGAAATCCTCACGGTGATCCGGATAGGCGGCGCAGCCGAACATCATGTCCTGCCAGATCAGGATGCCGGCGCGGTCGCAGGCTTCGTAAAAGGCCTCCTGCTCGTACAGACCGCCGCCCCAAATGCGCAGCATGTTGATATGGGCCAGCTGCGCCTGGCGAATCAGCGCAGCATACTTCTCCGGCGTCACGCGGGCGTAGATCGAATCGGCCGGAATCCAGTCTGCCCCCTTGCAGAACATGGGCACGCCGTTGACGACCAGGCGGAAACGGCGGCGCTGGTCCTCCTGCCGGCTCGTGTCCAGCCGGATCAGGCGCAGGCCGGCCTTAAACGGCGGGAATCCAATGGTCCTTCCGCCATGGCTCAAATTGACCGCCACGGTATAAAGCGGCTGAGCGCCCATCCCGTTGGGCCACCAGATTTGGGCGTCCTGCACGGTCAGATCGAACGCGATGTGGTTGGTGCCGGATCGCAGCAGCAGATCGGTCTGGACGGCGATGGCCTCATCGTCGCCGCAGCTGACGCGGACCGCGGCATCAGCGTCAGCCGTGGCCAGCAAATTGAGGTTGTCAATTTCGGCTTCGATATGCAGGTCGGCTTCGCAGTGGCCGTCTCCATGCCGGATCTCGCGTGTTTCGACCGAAACGGCCCGGATCGCCAGCGATCGATGGTACTCCAGCCAGACCGGTTTGACGATGCCGCAGGTGCCGATGCGCGGACACCAGTCCCAGCCGTAGACATACGTCGGTTTGCGCACGAACGCGCGCCGCTTGTCGCCCCGTTCCGGGCAGCCGTTACCAGCTTCGGTCGAGACGGCGAAATCCAGCTCGGCCAAATCGGTATCGCGGACCGATTCAAGGCCGCTGGTCAGGCGAATCAAGAGCTCGTTATCATCGTCGTGCAGCCAAGGGCGGATGTCTGCGTGAAAGGGCACGTGCGCGCTGGGATGGTGGCCCAGCCAACGGCCGTTGAAAAAGATGTCGGCGTGTACGTCAAGCGACGCCATGACGAGCTCGACCGTGTCGCAGTCCGCCCAGCCGGATTCAGGTCGGATCTGGCGGCGGAACCACCAGGAACGCTGCTCGACCCAAGCCGCGTCGTCGCTGTAGTCAGCCAGGACCGGATCCTTGATCCGGCCGGCCGCGATCAGGGGCTGGTGAACATCCAGGGGCAGGGTCAGATTCTCAAGCCAGCCGGTTTCCTGGCGGCTGATCCAGCTGGCTTGTTCCGCCGTGCAGTCGAGCGGCGCTTCGCGCAGCATCCAGTTGTCGTTCAGATCTTGTCGCTTCATGGTCATTCGCCTCGTTCCTGTTTGTTGTCCAGCCAAGCCCGGTTGATTCGGGCCATGACCAGCGCTTGCGGGCAGATACCGGTCGGGTCCGCCCGACCTTGTTCGTAGAAGCAATACAGCCAGGGGCCGTGTGAAGCCAGATCCGAGTAGCCGGCTACAATCTCCAACAGCCGGGCCGCAGGCCAGGTGCGGCCACCGTCCAGACTGGTCCGGATGGTCAGGTCGGTTCGCTGCGGCCCTGAGGTGGCGCAATTGCTGAACGCCACGACATCCGGGTCGCCGGACACCCCGGGCCAGCCGGCCATCCCGGCGCAGCAGACCGGATCCGGCAGGCGGTCGTCCAGCCAGGGCGCGGACCAGCCGCCGATGCCCTGGTCCGAAACGGCCAGCGCCCGGTGCCGCCGCGGCGTTTCATGGCGCATGTTGATCAGGATCCGCCCGTCACGAAGCTCGACCAGCGCGGATTCGTTGGGATTGACCAGGACATCGCCCTGATCGGTCATTCGGGGCACGATCGCACCGCAGGACCAGGACAGCCCGCCGTCTTCGCTATACAGCGTGGCCACCACCGATGGCCGGTGCGCCCGGCCGCCGCCGTCGCAGAGCCAGACCGGCACGAGCAGCCGGCCGTCCCGGGTCTCGATGCCGTGGCCCGGGCCAAGCCCGAAGGCCGTCCAGGCATAACGGGAACGCAAGCCGTTCAGCACAGTGGTCTGCTCCACCGGGTCCGACCAGGTCAGTCCGTCGTCGCGGCTGACCTGGTGAAACATGCGGTTGTATCCGGTCTCCCAGAGAAAATGAACCAGGCCGGAGCGGGCGGCGACCATCACCGGGTTGTTGATCGTCAGCGTGCTGCCCGGCGCGGCCAAATCAAATCGGGGCGCCCAGCTCAAGCCGCCGTCGGTGCTGCGGCGCAGCCCGATGCCGCAGGCGTTCCAGTCATCGGCGTCGCGGCGGATTTCATAGTACGCCAACACGGTTCCGGCCGCCGTGACGACCAGGCCCGGGATGCGGTAGCGCCAGGTGTCATGGCCGGCTTGTTCGAGGATGGTCTTGTCACAGACGGGTTTTAGTAAATCCATGATCCTGAATGTCTCCTTCCCTGTCTGCCTGTTGGCTGAGTTTCTCGAACCGTTCCAGGATAAGCATCGCCTTGAGGGTGATCCATTTGGACGGTTCACCTTTCTGTTCGATCAACACATTCATTTTTCCGTTAAACGTGTTTTCCAGCTTCCAACGCCCGTCCGGCAGGCGCCTGGCCAGCAGCAGATCCATAGCCTCTTGGAGACGTGCATCCCACATGCGAAGCTGCGCAAAAAGGCCCAGCAGCTCAAGGTTATCGGTTTGGTACATCAGGGGGAAGCCGGGTTTCAGCCAGCCGGGCTTGGCCGTGCTGGCCAAGTCGTGGCTCTTCCTATGGAGGTGGTGAATCAGGAAGTACTCCGTCAGCTGGTCAATCTTGAGGCGCACGGCCGGCGTACGCCGCGCTTCAGGAATGGCGGCCAGCGCCTTGAGTGTTTTAGCCACGCCCATATGGCAGCTATGCAGGCCCCAGCACATCGGGAAACGGCTGGTGATCGGATCCTGCGGCGGCGCATCGACCCCGTCGTCTGCTCTCTGCCAGCGCACGATCCAGTCGATCGCCTGCCAGAGACGCGTATCCTCGAGATACCCCAGCCGAATCAGGCTGTAGACCATGTTGCCGGTCAGGCACGGAATGGTGCCGCTGGCCAGGCCGGTTCCAGTTTTATTGCTGCTTTCCATCGAGAAGCCGCCGGATTCCGGGTGCTGGCTGTGCGCAAAGATAAATTCCGCAGCCCGGCGCACGCCCGGATGGGCTGGATCGGCTGCCAGTTCCGCCAGGAGCAGCAAGGACCAGACGGTCCCGGTATACTTGGCCGTATAGAAGCGGCGCGGATCGCCCCAGGATCCGTCCGCACGCTGCAGCGCGAGCAGCTCAGCTACAGGGCCCGTGCGCATCAGGGACGAGCGGGCGTCTGTGACGTCCGGATCATCCTGAGGCCGGTACAGCAGATCGGTCAGGGCCGTATAACGGACAGCAGGGTCGTCTGGCTCAAGCAGCCAGGCGACAACCGCATCGCGGCTACCATGTTGTGCGGACAGAACAGCAGACATCGCGGGGACCTCCCCCTTCAAGCGATACAAGGCCATCAACAGCTTAGCACAGCCGGTCATCTTCGGCAATTGATGGCTCGGACTTGGCTCGCAGGGCCTGATGCGATAAGATACTGCCAAAGAATCCGAAAGATTTTTGAAAAGAGGGCAGACCATGCGTGTGACGATACGGGCTTACCGGGAACAGGATCTGGACACCATACTTGAGATTTGGAACGAGGTCGTCGCTGACGGGATCGCGTTTCCCCAGACCGAACCGTTGGATCCGGCGGGCGGCGCGGCGTTTTTTGCCAGCCAGAGCCTGACCGCCGTCGCCGAAACGGACAGCGGTATCGTCGGCCTTTACATCCTGCATCCGAACAACATCGGCCGCTGCGGCCATATCGCCAACGCCAGCTATGCCGTCCGCTCGGGTGCCCGGGGCCTCAAGGCTGGTGAACAGCTGGTCCGGCACTCCCTGGAGATGGCCAGGCAACTGGGCTTTCGAATCATGCAGTTCAACGCGGTTGTCGCAACCAACGCCCCGGCCCTTCACCTCTATGAAAAGCTGGGCTTTGTCCGCCTGGGTACGATTCCGGCAGGTTTCCGGATGAAGGACGGTCATTTCGAGGACATCGTCCTGTTCTATTACCTGTTGGGATCCGATCACCCTGATCTTAATCAGCCTGACTGAAGTAGTATGCCACACCCGCCTTGTACCCATCTGTAAAACTCAGGACGTTCTGCGACATGCCCGCACTGCCGTCAAAACTGAACTTGACTGGGCCAACGGCCTGTGACAGCGAAGGTTTGCCGCCGATTCCGCCCTCGATCGGTCCGTAGTTGAATCCGAACCGGTCGGCCAGACCCAGCGCCAGCGACCGGGCGGACTTGAGGATCTCTTTGTAATCGTCGGTCTCCAGGGAAAAGACGGCGACTGACCAGATTGCTGTCTCGACGCCCTTGAAGGCCCCGACGGCGTACTGGGCGGCGCTCTTGACGATATCGACCACGGTGTTTTCGACAAAAGCTCCTTTTTCGAGCGTATCAATGACGGAATAGAGCTCGTGGGTATCCGGATCGATTTCCAGCCAGGCCCATCTCAGGCGGCCATCGATCTGGGACGGGTTTTCCGGAATCAGGATCATGCGTGACGTCTCGATAAAATAATTGATCAGGTCTTCGGGAAGTCCGATTTTCTCCAGGTCCCCGCAGGTTTCTTCACCGATATAATCCAAAAGGACCAGGCCTGTCCCGGCCGGAGCCTGCGACCAGATTTCCGCCAGGCCATTGGCGGCGCCCGGCAGGACATCAGCTTCAAGCGTCAGTGCGTAAAGTCCGCTGACGATGTTATATGTTCGGATCGCTTCTTCCTTGCCGGCGTGTATTTGGTTGCCGGTTTCGATCAGGCTGATCGATGTCTGCAGCGTGTCCCCCGCTTTCTGGGTCACAACGATCACCCGCGGCTTTTGGGTTCTGCCTGCAATCAGGTCCAGATCGGCGCCGATCGTCCGCTCCCGTTCGGTTTGGGCGGCGATGAAATCGTAGATGATCCGCCGCCCGTACCAGCGCAGGGCCGACAGTTCGCTGGGATTTTCCGCCATGGCGTGCACCGCGGCCGCTTTTTCCTGGAGAACAAGGGCGGCTTCCCGCGGGATATCCGGCGCGTTGATGCTGACCGTCAGGAAGACGTCGTCGACGGCCATGCCTTCATCAAGCCTTACGGTATGAATCAATCCCGATTGGTTTGGCAGATCGATTCTAAGCTGCAGCTGCCGGACATCCAGCATGTCCAGTTCGACAACCTCATCGCCGAAAATCTCCCCGTCTGCCCGAAGCATATAGATCCGGGCCTTGTTCCCGTCTTTGGCGATGCCGATGTCGATCGCGTCAAGGCTTAACAGATCGAGATCGATGGTATCGCTGTACAGCTCTTTACTGACCAGCCTGTCTGTATCGCCGCTGTCACCGCCGAGCGCGTCTGAAAAATCGCTGAACTGCTCCTTGACTCCTTTCTCGGTCAAGTATCCAAACGCGGTGATCTCGAGACGGATCTTGCCGGGCAGCCGCTCCGCATCCTGTTCGTAATCCAAATAGACAAGCCGTTTCAGTTCAGACAGCTCCTGGACGAAAGGCATGACCAGGACATGATGCGTGTTGTCCTCACGAACATAGGAGACGGCCGGAAGCTCATCGATCGCGATCGAGGTGACGCCTGACATTTTAGCCAGTTCGGCTTTGCCCTGCTCGGTCAGGCGTACAACCCGCAGCTTGCGCTGTTGTCCCAAACGTGGCAGCACGTCGACGGCCAGGTTGGCGTAATACTGTTCCATGCCAAAACCCCGGGTCAGCAGCGCCTCAGCCGAAATAGTGTATTCGAAAGGATCGTTGCTGCCTGTACTGGGAATGAAACGAAGCCGCTTCATGGCTGCAATCAAGAGAGTAGGCTGAGGGAACTTCCCCCTCAGCCTCTCGCAGAACTGTACGTGAACCTCTCGGCTCATACAGCTCCCATCATCCAGCCGTTGGCATAACCCCAAATTTCCAGTGCGCAAACAGTTTTCTCTCCCTTTTTGCCACATTTCCCAACCAGTATTCCGCTCTGCGTCGATGTTTGAGTTTCTTGTACTTCTTGCGAACCCATTTGATAAGGCACGCATTGATGTATCTCAACACAGCGTAGATTTCTGCTTTGTAGAAATGTGTATAGTAGTTTATCCAGCCCTGTATTTTGCTGTTGAATATGTTGGCCAATTCGTTAATGCTTTTGTCTGGCTTCAGCTGTAGTTTCCATCTGCGCACTTCCTCACGGATCGCTTTTTGCGCTTTGTCTGAAATAGCCGGCAGAAAACTGGTGAAATACTT
>JAAZFW010000388.1 GCA_012511525.1 Clostridiaceae bacterium | reverse complement strand
TCGAAAGCTTGAGTGCTTCGGGTTGCTGCGCCGCCTGCTCGTGTTCAGGGCCCGCGTAGACCTTGAGCTTCTTGAACATGGCGCGGCCCAGCGCATTCTTGGGAAGCATGCCCTTGACAGCCAGTTCCAAAACCTTCTCAGGCTTTTTCTGCATCATGTCGCGATATTTGATTTCCTTGAGGCCGCCCGGATACTGGGTGTGGTAACGGTACAGCTTCTGATCGAGCTTCTTGCCGGTCAGAACGATCCGGGACGCGTTGACCACGATGACGTAGTCACCGGTATCAACAAACGGGGTGTATTCAGGTTTATGCTTGCCGCGTAGAATCTTGGCAACTTCACTGGCCAGGCGGCCCAGCGTCAGGCCGTCGGCATCAACGACATACCATTTTCTCTTGATGTCCGCGGGCTTGGCCACATACGTACTCATCAATCTAAGTTCCTCCATCCGTTTCCATCAGTCTTGTGTTGCCATTTCCATCTGGGAACTGGCGCTCACCCATTCTAATCTGCCTGTTTGCTCCTGTCAAGCAGTAAATTTAAAATAGGCCCATGATGCGCTGTTTTTCTTGGATTTACGCCGTTTTTCTATCTTGATCTTCCTTGCGGCGGCTTTTTGTACCGACGCGAACTTGCCGTTTTTTCTTTACCGCCATCCCGACCTGTGCTATAATCAAAGGCTGTATGGTCACCTGGTTTTCAGGCAGGCCGGAAATAATAGAAGTGGACGGTCATCATGTTTCAGGTCAAGATCGATACCATCCGGGAACGGACGACAAACGGCCCGACCTACATGAAGGGCAGACAATATTACCGCGACGGGCAGATCAAGCACCTTTCCTTTGACCAGGACAAGGGGCTGATCCTGGCCCAGGTCGAGGGGACGCGCACGTATGATGTCCGCATCCTGCTTGACAGCAGCGGAGAACTGCATGATGCGACGTGCACCTGCAGCGCGTTTGCCGCCTACTGGGGCTTGTGCCGCCACATCGCCGCCGTGCTGCTGTACTGCGTCGATGCCTATGGCCATGAGAAGACGCATATCCAGCCCGCGAGCAAACCGGATGCGCTTCTTGCCCGGCTGACGGGCAAATCGGGCAAACCGCCGCGCGACAATGAAAAATCACGCCAGCAGGCCATCCGGCGCAGTCGGACGAAAGCCCGCGATTTCATGACCAGGCTGGACCATGTGGTCAGCCTGGTTGATACGGAGGGCAAAACAGCCGTCAAACTTCAGGTTCTGCTGCATGGCATCCGCAACTCGAGCACCCTGCCATGGCTTTCGTTCGCCGTCGGGGTCGACAGCTTTCACGCCATCAGCAACGTCGAACAGTTTGCCGAGGCCGTATCCCGCGACCTGCCGCTTGAACTGGACAAGGACTTTACGCTTGACCCGCTTCTGCACTGTTTCCAGAGCCGGGACCTGCCCTTAATCCGCATGGTCCAGGATGCCTTTGAGAACGACTACAAGGCCGTTTTCGGCACGTCGCATGCCTCGAGCCGGGACCGGTACTTCACGCTAAACGCCAGCCGTTTCGCCGATTTCCTTCAGTTTTCGGGCCAGTTAAGCGACTGCGCCTGGCAGGTGAGCGAGACGGAGAAGATGCCGATCCAGGTGCGCCGGGACAATCTTCCCGTCAGGCTGCACCTGTCGTATGCGTCCGGGACAGACCGCCATACGCCGCCTTACCAGCTGGAAATGGTTTGTCGCCAGAGCATTCAGCAATTGACGGCCTCGCGCAACATCTACCTGGTCGACGACACCTTTTATCTGCCCGGACATGACAGCATCCGTTTGCTCGAACCGGTTCTGGCAACATTCAACACGACAGGCAGCCATGTGCTGTCCTTGACGGAACGCGAAGCCTCCTGGCTGGTCAGCATCATGTCCGGCCCGATCATGTC
>JAAZFW010000387.1 GCA_012511525.1 Clostridiaceae bacterium | reverse complement strand
CTGCAGGACCCGCCCGAGCTCATCCCCGAGATGATCGCCGCCTGGCAGGCCGGCGCCGATGTTGTCTACGGCCACCGCGTCGCGCGCAAGGGCGAAACGGCCGTCAAGAAGCTGAGCGCCCGGCTCTACTACCGGCTGCTGCGGCGGATCACGGATGTCGACATCCCGGTCGATGTCGGCGATTTCCGCCTGATCGACGCACGTGTCTGCCGGGCGCTGTCCGCTCTGCAGGAGCACAACCGCTACGTGCGCGGCCTGATCAGCTGGCTGGGCTTCAGCCAGACCTACATCGACTATGTCCGTGCGCCGCGCTTTGCCGGCGAAACGAAATATCCCCTGCGCAAGATGGTCAAGCTGGCCATCGACGGGATCACGTCATTTTCTTACAAGCCGCTCAAGCTGGGCATCGGGATCGGCATCGGGCTGTCAATCTGCAGTTTTCTCTTTCTGCTGTTCGTCTTCATCGCCCGCCTGTTCGACCTGGTCGTCATGGAGCCGGGCTATGCTTCCCTGATGTGCGTCATCTTGTTTTTCTGCGGGATCATCCTGGTCATGCTGGGGATCATTGGCGAATACATCGGGCGCATTTTCGAAGAAGTCAAAGGGCGGCCGCTGTACATCATCTGCGACCGCGAGGGCCGGTTTGCCCGTCAGGGCCGGGACCAGACGATGGATCGGCGCTGAGCTCGAAGCGGGCCGGCAGCAGTTCGTCCAGGCTGAAGCGGCGGTATGTCCCGTCAGGCGATGCCGCCAGTAAAACGAAATCATTTGAAGCAAATTCGGCCATCACCTGGCGGCAGATGCCGCAGGGCATGCAGGGGCCTTCCTGGCCGCAGACCACCGCCAGCTTCCGGATGGCCTTGGCTCCTTCTGAAACCGCTTTGAAAATGGCGGTCCGTTCCGCGCAGCAGGTCGCGCCGTACGAGGCGTTCTCGATGTTGCAGCCCGTAAACACCCGGCCGCGCTCATCCAGTAATGCCGCGCCGACCCGGAATTTAGAATAAGGCACGTACGCGCTTTCGCGCGCGTCCAGGGCCGCTTGGATCAGGTTGGTGTCGCTGCCATTTTCCCGCGTCATCACACATCTCCCCTGTCAAAATAGATCGGATTGGAAACCAAAGCCGGCAGGACCGGCACCTCGCGGGCAAAGACCCGGTGGATCTCGGCCCGGACGAAGCCGGGCCCGGTGACCGCAAAGCTCGTCTTCAAGCTGCCGGCGTGTTCCGCCTGCCAGGCAGCCAGCACGCCTTCAGGGCCGATCAGGCGGACGCTGTCGCCGGCCTGCAATCGTTCGGCGTAAAGATCCAGCCGGCAGTCCCGGTTCCAGGCAACGGTATCGCCCAGAACGGCTTGCCCGCAGGTCATCGTCAATCGCGGTCCGTCCGGCCCGTAGACCAGGTAGCTGTGACCCAGGACCGCCGCTTCCAGCAAGTCTTTAACCTCCCGCGACCAGGCCAGCACCGCCAGGCAGGGACCGCCGAGCATCTGAAAAATAGAGTCGCGGTGGTAATCGCTGCCGCAGCAGGCGGCAATTTTCTCGCCCGACACCAGCTTCTGGTGCCAGAACGCGATCGCCCTCACGTTGCTTTCGCGCATCGGACCGTTCCAAACCTCGAGCATGTCATAGGGGAAACGTTCAAGGCCAAAGGCGAACTTGTACAGCGGGTCGCAGGGGTGGTTGATCACAATTACGGCCCCGTTGGCTCGTGCTTCGGTAAAGTGCGCGACGGCCTCCTGGCGAGTATTGGCATGAAACGAGCCCGTGTAAGGCCGATCCAGGCCAAGCATGTTGGCATGGCCCTGGTAGTGGGTCCATTCCAGGCCAGGGATCACAGTCAGGCCATCGACAGAAGGCAGGGCCGCCGCGGGCAGCGCGTTGTTGTGGTCGGTGACGGCGATAAAGTCCAGCCCGTGGCGCCGGCCGTGCCGGGCCAGTTCATCCGCGGTCAGAATCCCGTCGGAAGCAACGGTATGCGTGTGCAGATCACCCAGGAACCAAGCGCGCGTTTTTTTCTCCCAGCGGATGGTGTAATGAACCGTAACGCCATCGGGCACGATCCGGTAGGCGCCGGCTACGATCGTCCATCGGCCGGCTTGGATCGTCTGGGGACGGTATCCCGGCGTCGCCGCCAACCCGCCGATCTGGACCTCGCGGCGCACGGCGCCCGAACTTCCCGCCTGCTCGCCGTCCGGATTGACCAGGGCCAGGTCGATCCGATTAACGGTGGTGCTGATCTTCCAGTCGCCATCCGGGTGTTCCTCGCTATGCGGATAATCATAGGTGACCGAAAACCAGGCCACCCGTTCCGGCAGGTCGAAGGGGACCGAGATGTAGCGCCCCTCCTGGTCCTTTTCGATTCTGACTGCTATGTGCCGTTCTTCAGTCATGTTGACCTCCCTTGGGTTGCTTCTGATTGGGAAAATGCAGAAAAAAAGACAATCCGAGGCTGATCAGCATGAGTAGCAGCGGAAAGACCGTCAGCAGGAATCGGGCCGCCTGGTGCGGTTCCGGCCCGGGCACGTCGCCGCTCTCGAAGCCGAACAGGACCAGCACCAGGTAGAAGGCAAAGCTGGTGAATAGCCCGTTCAGGCGGTTCATGAACCCCAGCGCGTTGGCGATGATGCCCTCGCGGCGCACCTGGCTGCGGGCTTTGTCCTCGTCCATGATGCGGGCGCCGATCAGGTCCATGGTGGTGATGACGCCAGCGAACCCGAACCCGACCAGCAGGCTGGCCAGGATGGCTGTTACGAGGCTGCCCGCGAAATAAAGCGGGATGAACGAGGCCAGGAGACTGGCCAGGGCGGCCCGCCAGGTCGGCATCAGGGTCAGGCGCTTCATCAGGAGCACCCAGAGCGGCACGCTGATGATCGCGACAAACAGAACGCTGGCAAAAAGGATCGTCGCCTGGCTGTCCGGAATCTGCAGCGTGTACTTGACGAAGAAGGGCAGCGACGCCAGGACCAGCGACATGGCCGCGCTGTAGAACGCGTTGGTCAGGCCGGCCAGCCAGAACTTGCGGTTAACGACCAGGCTGCGCACGCTGTCCCAGAGGGCCGGCTTTTTCTCCTGGCTGAGCACGGCCGTTTCACGGCTGGTCACCGCCATGTACAAGATGACACTGCCGCCGAGCAGGCCGTAAACCAGGGCGGTCATCCCGAACCCCAAGTGCTTGGTCACCATCGGTGTCAGCGCGATGCTGATCACCATGGCCACGAGCTGGAACGCCTGACGCAGGGCGTTGGTCGCGGCCCGGCTGGCGTCGTCGGGGAAAAGCTCCGGAAACAGGGCGCCGTAATTGGCGTTGATCACGGAATCAATCGTGCCGGTCAGGATGTAGAACAGCATGCAATAGGCCAGAAGGCCGGAGCCGGCAAGGCCCTGCGGCGTGTTGTAAAAGGCGACCAGGCCCAAGACCAGAAGCGGCGTGCCGATGACCAGCCAGGGGCGCCGGCGGCCCCAGCGGGTGCGCGTGCGGTCCGACAGGTAGCCGTAAACCAGGTTGTCGATCGCGTCGATGAACGTATAAACCAGCAGGATCAACGAAAACTGGCTTGTTTTAAGGCCCAGGCTGTCGACATAGAAAAAAGCGGCGTAGGTCTTGAGCATGTTGATGGGGATCGAGGTGCCGAACATGCCGATGGCATAATTGAACGACTTGAATTTGGCGCTGCGCATAGGCGTCCCCCCGGGCATTTTGCCCTGTCAGGCCCGTGTCCCGTTCCATTATCGGCTCCGGCCGTATTTCCGTCAACCGGCGCAAAAAAGAAAACTGCAATCTGGTGCAGATGTGTGAGGAAATTGCCTGTGTTCAGCATGCTCACACGGAAACCAGATTGCAGTTCCCTGTCAAACTGCGGCACGGCCGCAGGGACAGACTTGTTCAGGAATGATCGCCGCAGCTGCCTTCGTGCTGGTGCTCGTGGCAGACCGAACCGGTGGACGTCAAGGTGCCGTCGGCATACTGGCGGGCAATCTCATCGACCGAACCTTGTGCGCCGGTGTAGACGTCGATCCCCTTTTCCTGGAAGATCTCGACTGCGCCGGATCCCATGCCGCCGGCGATGATCACCCGGACACCGCGGTCGTGCAGGAAGTTCGGCAGAAAGCCCGGCTTGTGCCCGGGGTTGGCGACAAACTGCTTGCCTTCGGGTTTTCCGGCCTCAATTGTAAACTCGAAGAATCCTTCGCAATGGCCAAAATGCGCTGAAACCTGGTCGCCTTCAGCCGAGATGGCGATTTTTTTCACAGTTGATCCTCCTTCGTCTGTTTGCACCGCTGCTTGCGGTGCGGGTGCGTCCGGGGCGGTCGGCTGACCGTGGACCGGCACTTTTTCCAGCGCGGCCAGACATTCTTCGAGGTAGTCCTTGTGAATGCGTTCGATCTGGCCGGCATCGCACAGCCGGGCCAAGTCGGGGTCGATCGGCAGGCTGCCCAGGTAAGGGATGCCGGCTTCCTGAGCCACCGCCGCGGTCTTGCCGTCGCCGAAAACCGAGATTTTCTTGCCGCAATGCGGGCAGACGATGTGGCTCATGTTCTCGACCAGGCCGATAATCGGGATGTGCATCATCTGCGCCATGTGAATCGCCTTCTGGACGATCAGGGACACGAGGTCCTGGGGTGATGTCACGATCACGATACCGTCCAGCGGCAGCGACTGGAAGACCGTCAGCGGAACATCCCCGGTGCCCGGCGGCATGTCCAGAAGCAGGAAATCGAGGTCACCCCAGATCACGTCCGACCAGAACTGCTTGACAGTGTTGGCCAGGATCGGCCCGCGCCAGATCACCGGCGACGTCGGATTGTCGAGCAGCAGGTTGATCGACATCAGCTGGATGTTGCTGTGGGTTCGGACCGGGAACAGCCCCTCGTCGCTTCCCTTGGGCTTGAAATCCTCGGCGCCGAACAGCTTCGGGATGGATGGACCGGTGACATCGGCATC
This sequence comes from Clostridiaceae bacterium, assembly GCA_012511525.1. Lineage (GTDB taxonomy): Bacteria > Bacillota > Clostridia > Saccharofermentanales > UBA5734 > JAAYBY01. The sequence goes on along the minus strand of JAAZFW010000387.1, from coordinate 2,560 downwards.
CAGAATGCCGACCCGATAACGGCCGGTTCGCTGCAAGTATGTGGCCAGCAAAGCCGTGATCATGGACTTGCCGACACCGCCTTTGCCGCTGAGCACCGCGATGGTCCGCTTGATGTCGTTAAGCGGATGGGTCTCGACTTGGAAATCTTCTTGTTTACCTGGCATACATGCGACTCCTATTCTTTCGATTGGTCAGGTTTCGTTTTTTTGCACAAGCTTCGGCTACGCGAGGTTGTCCAGCAGATTCTGCCAAAGCTGGCGGATCAGGTTCGTGAAATCTTCCAACCCGGCGTCCACAGGGGACAACCCTTGCTGCAGGGCTGCCATCACGTCCGGGTCAAAGGGGATTTTGGCCAGGACAGGAACGTTCTTGTGCGCGCACCATGCTTCGATCTCGGCAGTCACCTGCTCGTTTAGATCCCACTTGTTGATGCAGACGAATGACGGGACCTTGAAATGGTCGGCGACAGCCAAAACCCGCTCCAGGTCGTGGCGCCCGGATTGCGTCGCCTCGGCGACCGCGATCACGGCGTCCGTTCCGGTGATCGAGGCTATGATAACACACCCGATGCCCGGGGAGCCATCGATCAGGGCAATCGGTTCCCGGCCCTGGTTTTCGAAGATCTTTTTACGCACCGCCGTGACCAGCTTGCCGGAACCTTCGGCCCCGATATCCAGTTGGGCATGGGCAAACGTGCCGTAATCGGTATCCGAGACCATAACCGAACCGGTCTTGACAACATGCATGCTGATCGCGTCCGTCGGACAGACCACCGTGCAGGCGGCGCAGCCCTCGCAGGTCAGGGGCCGGACCACAAAGTCCGGCGTTATCGCGTCAAAACGGCAAGCCTCGAGGCAGCGTCCGCATGCGATGCACCGATCGGGATCGATCTTGGCGACGCTGGCCCCGGAATAGTCTTCCCGGGAGCGTTCGGTGTGGTGCAGCAGCAGGTGCAGATTCGGGGTGTCGACATCGCAGTCCGCCAGCATCTTGTCCGGAACGAGCTGGGCCAGGCAAGCCGCGATCGTGCTCTTGCCGGTCCCGCCCTTGCCGCTGACGAGGACAATCTGCTTCATTTCGCCACCTCCCGCCCGATGCGGTCGTACAAGTCGGTGAAGCGCCGGATCCAGACCGGATCCGTGTCCACCGGCAGCAGGCCGGCTGCGTAGGCCGTGGCAATCGACCGGCTGTAAGGAATTTCCATCAGCACCGGCAGCTGGTGTTCGCGGCAGAACGCATAGACCGGCTCGTTGCCGGAACCTGACTTGTTGAGCACAAGTCCGGCCGGTATTTCCATGCGCTGAACCAGAGACCAGGCGATCGCCAGATCATGCAGCCCGAACGGCGTCGGTTCGGTGACCAGCAGGGCATAATCGGCGCCTTCGAGGCTCTTGACCACCGAGCAGCCGGCCCCGGGCGGGCAATCCAGAATGGCAGGCCGGTTCGGATCGAGCCGCTTCTTGATCGCGTCGATGATCGCAAGGCCCGACGGCTCGCCGATGGCCAGCCGTCCCTGGATAAACGCGTTGTCCGCTGAGGCCTCGATCGTGCCGATCGACCGTTCCACCTCGGTAAGGGCGCCTGGTTCACAAACCAGAACGCAGGCACCGCAATGGTGGCAAAGCTCCGGGAAGATCAGCACTTTTTTCTTGACGACGGCAATCGCACTGAACTGACAAATCCTGGCGCAGGCGCCGCAGCCGGTACAGGCCGATTGATCGACCTTTGGCACCAGGACAAGGACATCGTCCATTTTCATCAAATCGGGCTTTAGAAAAATGGCACCGTTTGGCTCTTCGACATCGCAATCAGCATACTGGCTGTTCGCGATGACCTTGGCCAGGCTGGTTGAAACCGTCGTCTTTCCGGTACCGCCCTTCCCGCTTAAAACCGCAAGGCGCATAACCGTTTACTTCACGCTGTGCAGCGGGACAAACTGCTGCAAATCGCCCATATTTCCAGCTTTGAAAGCGTCGAGGTTGCTCTTCGCACTGCCGGGAAACCCCTGAACCAGGCGGATACCGGCCGCTTCAAGGACGCGCAGCGCATTAGGGCCGACCTGGCCGGTGATGACCGCGGCAACATCCCGGTCGACCAGACGCTGGGCGGCCGCGATCCCTGCGCCGCCTGACGGTGCGCCGGCCGCGTTGTTGATCACCTCGACGAAATGGGTGTCGGTATCGTAGACCAGTATTGTCTCGGCCCGGCCGAAGCGCTTGTCAAGCTCATCTTCCAGGCTAGGTCCGGAAGTCGTAATGGCTATCTTCATGCGTGTGTACCTCCTGTTTTGTGCATATGTTCATATACAGTCTATGCGTCCCCCGCCGCACTGTCAACCAGAAAACTGGAGCCGTCCGGCGGCGGTTTTTCGGCAAAACGCAGATTTTTCGAACTTGTTATTGACATATGCCCATAACCGTGCTATTTTATTTATGGACATATGCTCTTTTGAGCGTTGTGTCAGCCATCAAGAAAGGAGGCATCCGATATGCCAGGAAGAGATGGAACCGGACCCGTTGGAACAGGCGCGCGTCAAGGCGGCCGCGGCGGGGCACCGGG
>JAAZFW010000044.1 GCA_012511525.1 Clostridiaceae bacterium | reverse complement strand
TCCGATAAAAAGCACACGCTGTTCGTCAGTTACCCGTTCAGCCGCCTGGCCGAAAAACCCTTCTTCATTTCGGAATGGGACATGCCGTGGCCCAACGAGTACCGGGCGGAAGCGGCTCTGTTCATGGCCTCCATGGCGTCCTTCCAGGGCTTTTCCGGCATGACCGTTCACACCTACCGCTACGGCTGCCGTGAAGAGGAAGCCGTGACGCGCCGCCTGGGCCGCGACCTGGTGCTCGGCAACAGCTACTACCGCGGCACCTTCTACACCTACAACGACCCCGCCAAGTTCGGCCTGTTTTACCATGCGGCCCTGATCATGCGCCGGGGCGACGTCCGGGAGGCGGATCAGTGGGTCAAGATCCGGCTGAAGCACCATACCGCTTACAAGCCAAACAGCGCGGCCTCTGCGCTGCCGGCACTGATGAGCGGCCTGATCTACAAGCACAAGGTGTCCATGCTGCTGGACGGCATGCCGGACCAGGGCACTGCCTGCATCGACGCCGATGAAGCGGGCGAAGACAAAGCCGTCCTGGTCTCGGATACCGGCGAACTGGTGCGCGACCTGGGCCAGTCCATCGGCACGATCGACACGCCGATGACCAAGGCTGCCTACGGGTTCATCGGGGGCAAGGATATCCGGCTGGACGGCATGGCGATCAAGGCCAAAACCGATTTCGGCACGATCGCCCTCTCGTCATTGACCCCGGATCCGATCGACCGGTCGAAAAATCTGCTCCTGACGGCGGTCGGCCGGGCTCAGAATACGGACTTCCGGGCAGAACCCCGGGAGGACGGCGGCTTTAGGGTCGTCGATTCCGGAAAGCCCCCGATCCTGGTCGAGGCGATCGAAGCCGAGGTCCGTTTCCAAACGGATCGGCGCAATTTGCGTGTCATCTCGATCGACGACGAGGGTTTCATCACCGGGACTGTGAAGTCCTGGTTTGACGGCGACGATTTTGTCATCGCCATCGGCCAGGAATTCGCGCAAATCTATTACCTGATCCAGGCCCAATAAGATACGCGCCCATTCAGGAAAGAAAAGAGGGATTCGCGATGCATGAGCTGAAAATAGGCTGGGCGTCCCGCGATGTGACGACCGAAGCGCCGGTCTCCATTCCCGGCCAGTTTTACATCCGGGTCAACGAGGGCTCGCACGACCCGCTGGTTGCGACGGTGCTCGTGATCGACAACGGCGTCGACCTGGTTGTGCTGGCCTCCCTGGATTGCGTGGTCCTGCGCAGCCGCTTCCTGGATATCGTCCGGGAAAAGGTCGCGGCGAAGAACAGGTTGATCCCGGTCGAGAAGATCATCATCTCGGCGACCCACACCCACGAAGGCGCCAGTTCCTACGATGATGAGGATCCAACTCTGCTGTCGCCGCACAAGGTTCCCCATGACGGCATCGCGATCGAGTCATCGCGGATCTACCGCGATTTCGTCACGTCAGCCATGGCAGACGCCATCTGCGAGGCGTATGATACCCGTTCCCACGGCGGCATCGGCTATGGCTATGGTTATGCGGTCGTCGCCCACAGCCGGCGCAGCACTTATCTGGACGATTTGGGCCAGCGGCCGGGGGCGGTGGCCACCGGATTCATGTACGACGGTCATGCCAGAATGTACGGTATAACGGACGATGCCCAGTTTGCCGGTTACGAGGCGGGGGCGGACCCTGTTGTCAATGTGCTCTATACCTTCGCTCAGGATGGCTCGCTGACCGGTGCCGTCGTCAATGTCCCATGCCCGTCCCAGAGCTCCATGCACCTGTGGCAGGTCTCGGCAGACTATTGGAACGAGGTCAGGATCGAACTGAAAAAGCGTTTCGGCGACATCCATGTCCTGCCCCAATGCGCGGCCGCGGGTGATTTATCGCCGGTGACGCTGCATGCAAAAAAGGCCGAAGCGCGCCGTTTTCAGCTCAAGTACAGCAGCAGCGGCGACAGCCGCGAACTGAACCTCCGGGA
>JAAZFW010000386.1 GCA_012511525.1 Clostridiaceae bacterium | reverse complement strand
CCCGAGAGATTGACCAGACTCGTCAACTCTCGATGAAAAGAGCTACTAATCTCTTGCCAGTCCCTTAGTAGCCGGCCTCGAAGTCCACCAGGTTGACCAGCGCCCGGTCGTCCAGGTAGCGCGCGAAATTATCCGTGGCAATCGCCAGGATGCGCTCGCGGGTGGCCGCCAAGCTGTAGCCGCCCGAGACATGCGGCGTGATGATCACGTTGGGCAGTTTCCAGAGACGGTGCTCCGGCGGCAGCGGTTCCGGATCGGTCACGTCCATTCCGGCGCCCAGAAGCTGGCCATTGGCCAGCGCGTCGCAAAGCGCGTCGGTGTCGATCGAGTTGCCGCGGCCGACGTTGAGCAGGATGGCCGTCTTTTTCATGGCAGAGAGCCGATCCCGGTTGAGCAGGTGGCGGGTCGCCGCCGTGTCCGGCAAAGACAGCGCCACGACATCGGCGCGGGGCAGCAGTTCGTCAAGCTCACTCGTCAAGTGCAGCTCGTCCAGAAAGTCTGGTTTCGGGCCGGTTTGACGTTTGATTCCGATCGTGTAGCTGCCCAGATGCTTCATGCGCCGGGCGAACTCCCCCCCGATATCGCCCAGGCCGATCACGAGCGTGGTGGAACCATCGATCGCGGTGACCGGGCCTTCGGAGCGCCAAAGGGCCATCTTTTGATTGTCATGGTAACGATGCAGATTTTTCTGCAGCATGAGCAGCATGGCCAGCATGTGCTCGGAGATCGCAAGGCCATAGGCACCGGTCGCGTTGGTCAGACTGGCTCCCTTGGGGAAATGCCCGGACACGATATACTCGCGGGCCCCGGCCGAATTGAGCTGCATCCATTCCAGGTTGGCGGCGCCGGTCAGCCGCGAGGCTGGGACATTGCCCAGGATCACGTGGGCCTTGTCGATCAGCTCCTGGGTCAGCGCCTGGCGGTCGGGGTAGCTGAAGCGGCAGCCGGGGGCCATCGACTCCAGGGCTTGCTTCTGGCTGTCGCTAAACGGCAGCAGGACTACGATGTTCTTATCGTTTTTCATGGGTAACCTCCCGGATTCTCGATGCGGCAGCGGCCCGGACAATGCCGGGCCGCTGCGGTTGCGTTGTGTTGTTGCGGTCATTTGGGCCGCGATTGACCGGCCTGGACTCAGAGCGCCTGAAGCCTCTGCTCGAGATCATCCAGCTGCTTGGCCAGTGCGGCGGGCAGCTTGTCGCCATAGAGCTTGTAGCCGTCGTGGATGGAAGCGACTTCGGCCAGCCACTCTTCTTTATTGATGTGAAGCAGGTCGGCCATGTCTTCCTTGCTGACATCCAGCCCTTCGGTGTCGATGGCGTCGATCGTCGGCATATAGCCGATCGCGGTCTTCTGGGCGTCTGCCTTGCCGGCGACGCGCTCGAAAATCCACTTCAGGACGCGGCTGTTCTCGCCGAAGCCCGGCCAGAGCCAGCGGCCGTTCTCATCCTTGCGGAACCAGTTGACGTAGAAGATCCTGGGCAGCTTGTCGGCATCGGTCTTTTCGCCGATTTCCAGCCAATGGGCCAGGTAATCGCCCATATGGTAGCCGCAGAACGGCAGCAT
>JAAZFW010000385.1 GCA_012511525.1 Clostridiaceae bacterium | reverse complement strand
TCTTTGTCGCTTTACTCAGGGGGATCAATGTCGGCGGAAACAACAAGATCGCCATGAAGGACCTCAAGGTAACTTTTGAGCAAGCGGGCCTTGCCCGAGTCGTCACGTACATCAACTCAGGCAACGTGGTCTTTTCCGATTCGGGCCGCTCGCCGGCCGACCTGGCCGCGCATCTTGAAGCGGCCATCCTGAACGCGCACGGCTTTCCGGTCCCGGTCCTGATCCGCCGTTTTGCGGATTTTGAGATCCTGGTTCGGGCTTTGCCCGAATCATGGCACAACGACGACCGGCAAAAATGCGACGTGCTCTTTTTGGGCGATGCGATCGATGCCCCGGGGCTGGTCGAAAAACTGGACTCCAAGCCGGACATCGATGTGGTCCTCTATGTGCCGGGCGCCGTGATTTGGTCTGTCGATCGGGACAAGGTGACCCGAAGCGGCCTTTTAAAGCTGGTTGGAACTAAGCTTTACCGGCAGATGACAATCCGGAACGTCAACACGGTCCGTAAGCTCTACGCGCTCATGGCAAGCCAGGCGGATCCGACCGGAAAAAGTGCGGTCAATTGCCCTGGTTGTACGTGATGACGTTTTGCTGCATCAGGCCCTCTTCGATCCGGTCCGCCGCGTAGCGGATGCTGCCGGCCAGGATCAGGGCGGTGATGATCAGGGCAATGGAGAGCAGGGCTTTGCCGATCAGGTGCTGGTATTCTTTCATGGGTTGGGGTTTCCTCCCTGGTCGTTAAGCTGGCGAACGGCACGAACCAGACGGTCCAAACCGGCTTCGAGGGCGCGTCGCGGAAGCGCCAGATTGATCCGTTCGAATCCGGTTCCGGACGATCCGAAAAATGACCCGGCGGTCATGTAGAGGTCGGCTGCCTGCAGCCAGGCCAGCCGTTCCGCTTCCGATAGATTCAGGCCGCGCATGTCGATCCAGCCCAGGTAGGTCCCCTCGAGGTCTGTGATGCCAAGCTGCGGCAGTTCCCGGCGCATCGTCTCAGCGAATACGGCCCGGTTGCCGGTGAGGGTGGCGAGCAGGGCCTGGTACCAGGCTTCGCCTTTTTCGTACGCAGCCTGGCAGGCGACGGTTCCGAAGTAGTTGGCGCCGTGGATCCCGGTGCGGCCTTCTGCAGCCCGGTACCGGCGGCGCAGCTCGTCGTTGGGGATGATCAGGTTGGCCGTGGCCAGGCCGGCCAAGTTAAACGTCTTGCTCGGAGCCGTGCAGATTACGCAATGATCGGCCGCATCCTGGCCGAGGTCGGCCAGGACAGTATGGCGGTTCGGCGCGAAAATGAGATCGGCGTGGATCTCGTCCGAGATCAGGAGCACATCGTGCTGCCGGCAGATACGGACGACCTCCGCCAGTTCGTCACGTGTCCAGACGCGGCCGACCGGATTATGCGGGGAGCACAGGATCATCAGGCGCACGCCGGGGTCCGCGGCCTTGGCGGCGAGGTCGTCGAAATCGATGGTGTAGCGAAGTTTTTGCTCCAGCAGGGGATTGGTCACCAGGCGGCGCTGCTGGCGCTCGACCGCGTGGAAGAACGGCGGATAGACCGGTGTCTGCACGATGACACCGTCGCCCGGGTTGCTCAAGGCGTTGACCAGCTGGTAGAGGGCACAGACGATGTTGGGTACCTGGACAACCCAATCGGGCTGGCAGGTGAAGCCGTGCCGGCGCTGCTGCCAGGCGCAAAGGGCTTCGTAATAAGCCGGCAGAGGTGAGAAATAGCCGTAGATGGCAAAGTCGGCCGCCTCGTGCAGCGCCGCGCTGATTTCCGGCGCTGTCTTGAAGTCCATATCGGCAACAGAGAAAGGGAAGACGCTGGCGTTGTCCGCGCTGAGCGGCTGGCTTAGCGGCTGCCACTTGGCGGCGCCGATCTGGCGGCGGGGATAGAGGGTGTCAAAATCGTAGCTGTTCATCGCGTTTCAGCCCCCTTGGCAAGCACGGATTCGGCCTGGCATTTGGCCAAAGAATATGCTTCTTCAAAGGTCTTGTCAACCGACAATAAATTTGATACAATCTAATTGTGCTAAATATATATTTGAAAGAGGGACTACATATGTCAATCTATGATTTTAACGTGAAAAATGTTTACGGGTTCGATGTTTCGCTGGCCGACTACAAGGGTAAGGTGCTCCTGATCGTCAACACGGCATCCGGCTGCGGTTTCACGCCCCAGTATGCCGGGCTGAGCGCCTTGTATGACACCTACCGCGAGCAGGGCTTCGAGGTGCTGGATTTTCCCTGCAACCAGTTCATGAACCAGGCGCCGGGAACGAGTGAAGAACTGGCCAGCTTCTGCCAGGTTAATTTCAACACCAAGTTTAAAACGTTCGGCAAGATTGATGTCAACGGCAAAAACGCCGACCCCCTGTTCACCTGGTTGAAAGACCAGACGATGGACGAAGCGGAGGACGGTGAAGCCAGTGCTTTAAAAAAGGCGGTTAAAAAATTGAAACAGTCTGTCGTCGGCAAGGACATCAAGTGGAATTTCACCAAGTTTTTGGTCGATCGGGAAGGCCGCGTCGTCGCACGCTACGCGCCCAACTTCAAACCTGAAGACATCGAGCCCGATATCCGCCGCTTGCTCGAGGCCTGAGATGGCGCCGGCTAAAACGCGTGACAGTGACGGCGGCAACGCGGCATTGCGACTTGGCAACCAGCTATGTTTCCCGCTTTACGCGGCATCCCGTAAGGTCGTCCGACTTTACACGCCGCTGCTTGAGCCGCTTGGTCTGACCTATACGCAGTACATCACGCTGCTGGCATTATGGGAGCAGGACGGTTTGGCGATTAAGGACCTGGGTCAGCTGCTCTTCCTGGATTCGGGAACCCTGACGCCTCTGCTCAAGAAGCTGGAACAGCAGGGCCTGATCCGCCGCAACCGGTCTGGTCTTGACGAACGGGTGGTCACCGTCCACCTCACCGAAGCTGGGCACGCCCTGAAACAGCGGGCTATGGATATCCCCGGCCAGGTTGCCTCGTGCCTTCCTCTAAAGCTGACCGATGCGGTTCTGCTCAAGGGTTTGCTTGAGCGCATCCTGGAGCCTTAGCTTATGGATCGAAACAGCTAAACCTCGAAGGCGGCTTCGCGCATCAGGGAAGAGAAGATGTCTTTGACAGATAAAATCTCCCGGATCCGATGGACCGCTTCACCGCAGAAGACCAGGGCACGCGACGGGTCGCCGCCTGAGCAGGCGTTGACCAGGGCGTCCATGATGCAAAAGCTGTGGCTGCACCGCTTCAGGCAGTTGACGCAGGAGGTGTCCCGGGTGTAGCCCTCTTGTTCAACGCGATCGACAAAATCGCTGCGCAAAGCCTGGCCCGGCAGACCGACCGGGCTGTGGATCTGGATCACGTCGTCTTGTTTGGCGCGCAGATACTGGCGCTTGAAGTCATCCGACGCGTTGGATTCCAGGCTTGCGGCAAAGCGTGTCCCCATCTGCACGCCGTCTGCCCCCATTTTGAGTGTGGCGGCCAGGTCGTGACCGTCGATGATGCCGCCTGCGCCGATGACCGGGATGCTGACGGCGGACCGGACTTCCGGCAGAATATCGCGCATCGGCCGATCGGTCCCCAGGTGGCCGCCGGCCTCTTTCCCTTCGACGACAACGGCGGCAGCGCCGAGCTTTTGCGCCAGAAACGCCAGCTTGGCCGATGACACGATCGGGACGATGGGAATGTTGTTTTCCCGGCCCCAGACAAACATGTCGCGGGAAAAACCGGCTCCCGACAAGATGAGGTTGATTTTCTCGGCCAGTGCCGCCTTGACCAGCTCGGCAAACTGGCTGACTGCGAACAGCACGTTGACGCCAAGGATGCCGTTGCTCATTTTCTTGGCCTGGCGGATTTCGCCTTGCAGTTCCCCGACCGACATGCCGGTTCCCGCGATGACGCCGATCCCGCCCTCATTGGCGACGGCGGCGGCCAGTCTGGCGGTTGAAATGCGAACGGCCATACCGCCCTGGATGATCGGGCGGACGGCTGTCAGGTGGGCTATTTTCAGTGACGGACACTTCATACGCTGCTCCTTGGCTGATCGGATGGCGATAAGCGGTCAATTCAGATAGTATAACACTCGTTTACATATTTTGATAGCCAAATAATATTATAATCAAAATGATCGATTTTTCCATCGTGTTGCGCCTGATGATGGTTTGGATGTGCAGCTTGACGGATATGAAGCTCTGCGTCATAGTATACATATGATTTTTTAGGTTCAGCTTATCCCGCGAGGCCTTGACCGCATGAACAGGACACAAAAGCCGCCAAGCAGAATCTGGGACGCCGTTAAGCTTTCTCTATCCGCATACTGGCAGGTGCGCAAGTCGCTGCTGGTTTGCTGCGCGCTGGCAATCGTCTTTCGCGTGGCCTTGCCGTACGCGGGCATCTATATGCCCAAGGCCGTGATCGACCTGATCCAGCAGCAGGCAGACACTGAGCGTTTTCTGCTTGTGGTGGGTTCGCTCGCGCTCCTGATGGTCGTGCTGGGGTACGGAAAGAGTTTCACCGACACCATCGTGGACCACGGTACAGGGACGCTGAGCATTTTTTCCTTCATGCTCAAAACACTCGCCAAGCAGATCAACATGGATTACGAGCAATTCGAGCATCCCAGTTTTAGGACGATCATGGACAAATCGGAAAAAGCGGTGCAGAGCAACCATACCCTGGCGATGAACATACCGCGCACACTTGTCCAACTGATATCCAACAGCTTCAGCTTCCTGCTTTATGCCGGTGTGATCGCCCGGATCAACCCCCTTTTGCTGCTGGTGCTGCTGTTCTGCGCAGGATCCAATTGGTGGGCACTGGCGCGTTCGCGGGCATACCATGAAGCGACACGCGAAGAGCGCGGGAAACTGAACCGCAAGTATCTTGCCTTGCAAAGCACGATGCGCGACCCGATGTCCGCCAAGGACATCCGCCTGTACGGCGCTTTCCCATGGCTCAAAGGTTTCCTCAAGACCTTGCGCGCGCAATACCGCCAGGCAGAAAAGGCCGTGCTGACGCGGCAGATGCGGGTGAGCCTTCTGGATGCCGCCCTGATCTTGCTGCGCGACGGCATCGCCTACGGTGTACTGATTGCGCTGCTTTTGCATGACGAGCTGGCCTTGGGCGAGTTCGTCTTCGTTTTCGCCGCCATCGGCGCCCTTGGTGGTTGGATATCCGGCATTCTGGTCGCCGCCAGCGACTTGGGCAAGGCCGCGGTGGAGATGTCGGACATGCAGGCGATGCTCGGCTACCCCGACCGCATGAACACAGGACCGGGTGCGCCACTGCCGGGAAAAGAAGATCTGCCGCCTGAAATCCGCTTTGAAAATGTCAGCTATACCTACCCGAATGCGGAAAGGCAAGCCCTGCGCCATATTAATCTGACGATTCGTCCCGGCGAGCGATTGGCAGTCGTCGGCGCAAACGGCGCCGGTAAAACGACGCTGGTGAAGCTGCTCTGTGGGCTATACCTGCCTACGGAGGGACAAGTCACTTACGCGGGTAAACCGCTGCTCGCCTATAACCGCGATGAACTTTTCACCCAGTTTTCCCCGGTGTTTCAGGATATCCATCTGCTGTCGACCGACATTGCCGGTAACATCAGCCAACAGCCGCCAGATTTGACCGATGATGCAAAAGTCATCCGTTGCCTGGAACTTGCCGGCCTCATGGAAAAGGTTGCCAGTTTGCCGGAAAAGGAGAAAACGTTGCTTGTCCGTGCGGTGCATGCGCAGGCGGCGGAGCTTTCCGGTGGTGAAAAGCAGAAGCTGGCGATGGCGCGCGCGCTGTACAAGGACGCGCCGGTCATCTTGCTGGACGAACCCACGGCCGCGCTCGATCCGCTGGCGGAAAACGAGGTGTACCAGAAGTACGCCGAACTGACCCGTGGCAAGACCAGTGTCTACATCTCCCACCGCCTGGCCAGCACCCGGTTTTGCGACCGGATCATCCTGATCGACGGCGCGGCGGAACAAGACTCGATCGCGGAGACAGGCACCCACGATGAGCTGATGCGCCTCGGCGGCCAGTACGCGCGCATGTTTGCCACGCAGGCCAGCTATTACCGCCGCACCGGCAGTGAGGGGCAGACCGATGGAGCATAGGGAAGAGAAGCCGCGCCTCATAGAGAACGTCAGGTGGACGCTGCAGGGGCTTCGCCTCATGACGCACGTGTCGCCGACTTATTTACCGATGTTGCTCGGGCAGTCGTTCATCACGGCGTTTGTGCCGATGATGCAGCTGTTCTTTTCGGCGCGCATCCTCAACGAACTGGCCGGAAGGCAAAACATCGCGGCCATCGCCGGCTTCGTCGCCGCCACAGTGCTGCTCAGCTTTATCCTGGCGTCGCTTCGGGCAACCTTAACCCGCGAGGTGGATCTGTCTGCGTTCTGGCTCGCCTATGCGGACATCCTGGGACTGGAAGCGGAGCAGTTCGCCAGGATGGACTATCTCCATACGGAAAACGGCGAAATTTCGGAAAAACTGGCGGTCATGGACACCAAGGCGCGCGGCAACGGCCTGGGCCTGATCAACCTCTATTGGATGGCGCAATCGGTGACTGCCGGGTTGTTTTCGCTGCTGTTTGCCGCTATCCTGCTGTCGGGAAAGTTTCACAGCACCGCGTTGTACCGCCACAGCTTCGTGACGACACCGCAAGTTACGCTGCTGTTGCTTTTGCTGGTGGCATCGATGCTCGTGCTGAACGTTTTGTTTCGCCGCAAGGAAAAACACATGCTGGAAGAGCTGTTCCAGGAAAACGCCAAGGCCAATACAGCTGCATCGTACTACAACGGATACATCAAGGCGGACAAGGCGGCCAAAGATATCCGCCTTTACCGCCAGGGTGCCATGCTGGAACATATTTTCTCAACCAGTTTCAATGTTAAAAGCTGGCTGCGCTTCTTCTTCTTTGAGGGCCGCCTCGGCGGATTTTCAGCTGCGGGTATGGCCGTGGTGGGCGGCGCGGTCTACCTGCTTATCGGGCTGCGCGCGCTTTCGGGCATGTACGAAGTCGGGTTTGTCGTACAGTATGTCGGGGCGGTGACCGCGCTGGTGACGTCTGTAACCACGCTGCTGGGCGATCTGGGCCGCGCTGCCAACAATGCGGTGTACATCAAGCCGTTGCTCGATTTCTTGAACCTGCCCGACAATCTGGCCAGGGGCAGCAAACCCATACCGGCTGCCGATACCATCCAGTTCGAGTTTCGCCAGGTCAGCTTTCGCTATCCGGGGTCGGATTCGTATGCGCTGAAAAACGTCAATATGACGCTCAACGCAAACCGTCGGCTGGCTGTGGTCGGACGCAACGGCAGCGGGAAAACCACCCTGGTCAAGCTGCTCTGCCGCTTGTACGACCCGACAGAAGGCGAAATCTTTCTTAACGGCACGAACATCAAGGACTTTGACCTTGAGACGTACCGGCGTTTGTTTTCCGTCGTGTTTCAAGACTTCAAGTTATTCCCGCTGACCATCGCGGCCAACGTCGCTGTTTCTGACAGAGCGGATCCGGAAAAAGTCAGGCGCTGCCTGGAGGATGCCGGTTTTGGTGAACGGCTGGCAACGCTTCCCAAGGGTATCGACACGGTGCTCTACAAGGATTTTGACGAGG
>JAAZFW010000384.1 GCA_012511525.1 Clostridiaceae bacterium | reverse complement strand
TTCATATCCTATTTTATACGAAATCAAGCTGGAAAAGGCAAATTTCTTCTTGCTTTGGCGGTTGCCTGCTTCCCGCTGCCTGCGGTATGATGCAAACAGATCAACACGTGAAAAGGAGCTGCCTATGCAACGGTATCACGAACCGGCGCAGGACATCTTGCAGCAGCCGCCCAGCGATGTCCTCGTACTCGGTGCCGGGCCGGCCGGTGTGGCCGCGGCGGTGTGGGCCGCGCGTTCCGGCGCCAGCACGCGCCTGATCGAGCGCAGCGGCGATGCCGGCGGGATGGCGACCATCGGCCTGATGAGCCATTGGACCGGATCCACGCAGGGCGGATTTTACCAGGAGCTGCTGGAGCGCTCGCACCCGGACGGGTCCCGCACCAACCTGATCGATCCCGAACGGCTGAAGACGGTCTTGCTTGACCTTTTGCAGGAAGCGGGTGTCGACCTGCAGCTTTACACGCTGGCCAGCCGGCCGATCATGGAAGGGCGGCGGATCACCGGGGTGGTCGCCGAGAGCAAGTCCGGCCGCGAGGCGCTGCCTGCCCGGGTCGTGGTCGACGCGACCGGCGACGGCGATATCGCAGCCCTGGCCGGGGTTCCTTACGTCAAGGGCCGCGAGCAGGACGGGAAGATGCAGCCGATGACCCTGATGTTCAAGATCGGCGGCGTCGACACGGCGCGGGCGGTCTTCCCCGGCAGCTTCGAGGAAACGGCGCAGGTGCCGGCCGGTGAAATCCAGGCACTGGCTCGCGCCCATCTGCCCTATCCGGCCGGTCATGTCCTGCTATATCCGTCGACGCTGCCTGGTATCGTCACCTGCAACATGACCAACTGCATCGATGTCGACGGGACGAAGGCCAGGGATCTGACACGCGCCCAGGCGGCCTGCCGACGGCAGATGGATGTGATCTGTGATTTTCTGAAGACATACGTGCCCGGCTATGAGAACAGCTATATCGTCAGCAGTGCTTCGCTGATCGGGGTGCGTGAGACACGCCACTTCAAGGGCGACTACACCTTGACTGAAAACGATATCCTCAAGGCGCGCGTGTTCGACGACTGGGCGGTCACCCGGGCCCATTTCAACTTCGACGTGCATAACCTGACCGGTCCTGGGCTTGATGCGACCGGGGTACAGCGCGGGTTTGCCCAGCAGAACGGCTACACGATTCCGTACCGCTGCTTTCTGCCGCAAGGTGCCGACGGACTGCTGCTGGCCGGACGCAACATTTCCGGCACGCACCTGGCCCACGCCAATTATCGCGTGATGCCGATTTGCGCGAACATGGGCCAGGCGGTCGGCATCGCGGCGGCATTGAGCGTGCGCCGGGCGGTCATGCCCCGGAATATTGATGTGCGTGAACTGCAGCGCCTTTTGCTTGAGGCCGGCGTCGCGCCGTGACAGGCTACCTTTCTTGAATATAGCCAAAACATCGGCATTTTATCTGCCTGTGGCGACTGGAACCGCCGCATTTTCGTGATCAGACGAAACAGAACGCGGTTTTGGTTGTGGCTTGGCCATGGTATAATCAGGCTATGACAGCTGGGTTGCCCTAACCGATCAACATGATATTTTACCGTGGTTAACAGGAAAGAACAGTCCCGATCAAACCAGCAGGATGCGCTTTGCAGCATCATTGACGCTCAACCGGCAGGGGAGGGGTTTTCTTGATCAAATCTGAAACAAGCAGCAATTTGTCGGCCCGCTCGCTGCGCCTTTGCCTGGCGCTGGCTTGCTGCCTGGTGGCCGCTTTAGGGATGCCTATCGCCGCGGCGGAAGCTTCTGAGCGCGAGCAGGTGCGCACGTACCTGGAACTGGCACGCCTGGATTTGACGACGATCGACGTTATCCTGGCAGATACCGAGCTGGACCTGTTGGAGCAGGAAGCCGGCGACGATGAGGAATTGACTGAACTTCAGATTGAGCATTACCGGCAACTGCTCGCCGGCTATCGGTCCTCACTGGCAGGGGGACTGTCAGAACTGGATGGTCGGCAGGTGCCTGATTTTTCTGATTTGCGATTGCATCGCGACGCGCAGCAAGCCTTGTTCCAGGCCGCGGACAGCCTGCTTGCCGAGTACGAGCAGATCCTCGGCTACACGGCGGCCTTACTGCAAATGAGCCTCAGCCTGGAAAACATGGCGTATTACGACGAAAACAACTTGGACGCGACATACCAGACGATCAGCGGCGCGATCCAGGAGGCGCTCGAATGCCTGTCAGCCGCGGATGTGCCGACGTTTTTGACCTATGTCAACATCAACTTGGCCGATTCCCTGACCCAACTGGACGAGGCGGTGTTGTACACGCTGCAGGCCGCCTACATCGACGACCCGGTCCGAATTTACGCCGCCTCCTACCGGATGGATATCCTGATGCGCCATTTCGACAGCCTGGTCGTTGGTATCGACCAGAATATCGTCGACCGTCAGAACAAACTGGTCGCCGAGGCAGAGCAGATCGCGCAGATAGCAGGCGGGTTGAGCACCTGGCTTGACCAGAACATCAGCCTGCTGGCTTCGGATTAGGGGAGGTGCCGGCTATGAGTCGTTATTGCCGCCATTGCGGAGCGGAACTGGACGAGGGCCAGCCCTTCTGCCACGTCTGCGGCCAGCCCGTCGCAGCCGTTCAGCCTGTCGTGAAAAAATCAAAAAAGGGCCTGGTTATCGTGGTTGGCGCCGTCGTTCTAGTCGTCTTGGTTTCGGTTTTGGCCGGAACCTTGCTGAAACAGGCCCTGGCGAACCGAGGGCAGGAAACCAGCCGCACCACGCGTCCGACAACAACTGCCGCGACCAGCAAACAAACGTCGCAGACTTCGGCAAAGCAGCTGGAGCTGATTCCGTTCCCCCAGGAGCTGATGCTTGGCCGGTCGACGACGGTCGCATGCAACGTCAAGGTGCCGGAGGTGATTATTCCGGCCAATTACCGCTCGCTCGACTATGTCGTCTACTTGCAGTGCTGGACAGACAGGGGTACATCCGATGTGCTGGGCAGCGTTGAGATCCCCGGCTTCAGCCAGAAATACGAGCAGAAGATCGCCGTGTCGCGGCTGGAGACCGAGATCAGCATCCGGCCGCCGCTGCTGCCGGACGCGGCCAGCCAGCTCAATTCCACGAAGGAGGCGCAAATCGTCCTTTCGGTTCGCGACCTCACGAGCGATACGCTCGTCTTGCAGGAGTCTCGTCCGGTCAAGCTGTATTCGCGCTACGACATGCAGTGGATCGATGCCAATGGGACACCCTATTACGAGAATATCCTGGCCTGGGTAACGCCGGAGGCGGAGGAGATCCGCACCTTGCTGCGCCTGGCGGCCGACTCGGCCAACGAGCTGACCGAAGGCGCGTTGAACGCCATCGTCGGCTACCAGTCAGTGCCCGGGTTCAGCGACGAGCAGGTCACTTACGTCCAGGTCATCAGCATGATGCACGCCCTGTCCGCTAAGCTGAATGTCAAGTACCTGATGGCGCCCTTCAGCGCACCCAGCACCGAGCTGCAGCGCGTGGCGACACCGGCTCAGGTGATCCAGTCGGCCGGAGGGCTCTGCGCCGAGACAGCGGTGACGATCGCGTCGGCCATCCAGGCGACCGACATGCACGCCGTCCTGATCATCCTGCCCGGCCACATGCAGGTCGCGGTCGAGACCTGGCGCGGCTCCGGAGCGTACTTTCTGATCGAGACCACCGCGCTGGACGCCGTCCTGGAAGGAAACTTCGACGCGGTTGTCGATTACGACATGGATACGGCTGCCTGGAACCAGTATTTGTCCGGCGACGGCATGATCGCGATCGATTGCGACCTGGCCGGTCAGCTGGGTATCCTGGCGATCGACTAAGCGCGATCCGGTTATCCGAAGACGGCGGCAAGTTCGTCCAGCTTTCGGTCGAAAGCGGTATCGATGACCTGATAGGCCGGATGCTCGGCATAAAAGCGGATGCACTGCAAAATGCCAGCTTCGAAACGTGTTTCGCAACGAAACTCAGGAACCACGCTGCGGATTTTGCGGCTGTCCAAAAAGGCGTTGTGTGAGAAATAGATCAGCTTCTCACCGAAATCGCCGCCCAGCGCGAACCCGATTTCATGAGCCGGTACGGGACAGAGCCTGGCGGTGACCCCCAGGGCGTCAGCGATCAGCTCGGCCAGACGGCGCCACGTATAGTAGTGGTCGGACGTGATGTGGAACGCTTCTTGGTAGGCGTCGGGATTGGCGCACAGCCCGAGAAATCCTCTGGCGAAGTCGGACACATGGGTCACGGTGCAGAACGCCTGGCCGTCGTCATGGATCGGCAGCGGTTTGCCCTGCAGCATGCGATTGGCGATGGTCCAGGAATAGGTCTGGTGCGCGGGGGCGACCGGGTAGAGGAGGCGCAGCTGGTTGTAGGTGAACGACGGCCTGACGATCGTTACCTTCAGGTCGGACCGGGTGTGTTCCTCCGCCAGGTATTTTTCGCAAAGGATCTTGTTGCGCCCGTAGGACCAGACCGTGTTCCCGACCATCGTGCCGGCCTCGGTGATGATTTCGTCGGGCGACCGGGTGCGGTAGACGGCAGCCGAGGAGATGAAGATGAACTGGTTGCAGCAGCCGCGAAAGAGATCGAGCGTACGTTCCAGCTGGCCCGGCTCATAGCTGAGAAAATCGGCGACCACATCGAATTGCAGCCCGCCCAGTTTGCGCCGGACTTCGTCCGCATCGGTGATGTCGGCTGTCAGGCAATGCGTGCCGGGCAAAATAAAATCGGTCCGATTGCCCCGGTTGAGCACATACAGCTCGAACCTGCCGCTGCGCACCGCCAAATCGGCAATACCGCCGCTGATGCAGCCGGTTCCGCCGACGAGCATGAGCTTCTTCATGGTAACCTCCCCAGGCTATGGCCGGGATGGCGTCGGGTAGCCATCTGCCAGTCATCTGCCCCGATTCAAGGTAACCCGAACAGCGCACAAAACCAATGGATTATTCGGGCGCGGTTGTCTTTTTCGGATTGCATCGTTGGACGGTAAGGTCACCCATGCAGGTCGCACCAGGTCTCGAACACGGCCCGGACATTTTCCGGCCTGCCGCCCGCGCCAAACTCGCACTGGGCGATGCAGCCGCCGTTTTGCCACAAGGTCCGGTCCACGAGCCGGATCGCGGCCCGGACGTCTTCGACCGGGGCATCCACAAGCAGGTGCTGCCGGTCGACCTCGCCCCAGAAGGTGATCTTGCCGCGAAAAGCGGCCAGCTGCTCGATGCCGATACAGAAAATCTGCGTGTTGAACGCGTCCAGGCCCAGTTCGACCAGATCGGGCAGGATCTGCAGCGTGTAACCGTCCGAGTGCATGAACATCTTCTTGCCGTAGCGGTGCGCGATGGCGATGTAGTCGCGGTAGAGCGGCTTGAAGACGCGCCGCCAGAGGTCCGGGTCGATCAGGAGGCTGCGCTGGCTGCCCCAGTCGTCCATCATGGACACGGCGTCGACATCGGTTCTGGCCCAGGCTTCGACCCACTGGCAGTAAAAGTCGTGCATCCGGTCGAGAAACCGGTGCAGGCCGGGATTGCCGAGCGCCAGGTCCACGAAGAGCGCCTCTGTCCCGCGCAGAAACTGGAGTTGCTCAAACGGGCGCGGATTGCAGCCACCCATCACGAAGGACGTGCTGGCTGCGCAGTCGCGGTTGATCCGGTCCCGGTCGATGGTCAGCCATTCGACCGGGATGTGCGCCCGGTCGGCGTCCGCCCAGTCCTCGTCCTGGATCAGGGGTTCTTTCACTTCGCCGATCACCCCGCGCTGCAAATTGACGAATTCGGCACCCCATTCGTCGACGAACAGCCCGGTTTCGTACGGGTCCCCGACTGTCCTGGGCCGTTCGCGCAGATACCCGTTGACGCCGGCCAGGTCCGGTGGAAATTCGTTGTATATTTCAGCCAGCGCCGCGGCGTGGTGCTGCTCAGCCCAGGGCAGGGTCCAAAGCTGGCGGGGGACCCGGCCGTCCGCGTTTTGAAATTCCAGTGTCCGATACACAAGATCACGGCTGTTCATGAGGAAAGCCTCCTTCAACTGGTCTCGTTTGATCATAACAGGAAAACAGGCGCATGGGCAGACTCCAGCGCGTGATTGCTTGTTTTTACCGGTTCTGTGGTCTATTCTGGTAACACCAGCATAGAAGGTTGCCTTGATGAAAAAGCTGTTGCGCCAAAACCAAAATAGAACCGGCGGCGATCCGCGCGGAACTCTGACCGGTCAGGCCAGAGCGGTTTATTTTGCCTACATCTGGCACGGTTTTTTCCTGGCTCTCACGATGTCGATGCTCGATTTGAACACGGTCTTTCCTGCGCTGGTTTCCGAACTGACCGAATCCAAAGCCCTTTTCGGGTTGCTTTACTCGATCATGCTGGGTGCGCCGCTGGTTTTCAACCTGGTGTTCAGCCATGTCCTGAAGACCCGGCCCTATAAAAAAAAATA
This sequence comes from Clostridiaceae bacterium, assembly GCA_012511525.1. Lineage (GTDB taxonomy): Bacteria > Bacillota > Clostridia > Saccharofermentanales > UBA5734 > JAAYBY01. Next base: position 2,519 of record JAAZFW010000384.1, on the reverse strand, counting down.
CCTCCTGCTCGGCATCTACATGCGCTCGGCGGCTTTTCTCGGCATGGCGCTGTCCACCTGGCTCTGGGGCGTGAGCAACCCGAAACTGGCGATGACGACGTTTTTTTTCTGGGTGTTCCTGTTTGCGATCAGCGCCGGGTTCGCCGGGATCGCCTATGCGGATGTGATGGGGAAAGTGCTGGCCGGCGCGCAAAGAACCCGGCTGTACGCGGTCAAGCAGTTTTTCGGCAGTGTGGCCGCGTTTGGCGGCGGCTTCGTGATCGCCGGTTTGTTTAAGCCAGGTGCGCTCGCGTTTCCAAACAACTATGCGCTGAGCCTGGGGATCGGCTTCATCGGCCTGGCTGTCGCCTCGATTGGTTTTTTTGGCATCCGTGAACCAATGTCGCCATCTCCGGTCCGGCAGCCGCAAGGGTTTCTGGCCTATGTCCGACAGGTTCCGGGCATCATCAAGGCCGACAAAACGTTCCGGCGTTTCATCCTGATCGAGAACATGGCCAGCTTCAGCGTCATGGCGCTCCCGTTCTACATGCTGCTGGCCAAGGAAAGGTTTCCCGAGGCGGGGTCGTATCTGGGCCCTTACTTGCTGGTCCAGGTGACCGGAACCGTCTTGTCCAGCTTTATCTGGGGCCGCATCGCCGCCCGCGCCGCGGCGCGCGTCATCGTCAGATCCTGCATTTTTATGGGCGCCGCGGTCCCCCTGATCGCGATTTTGCTGATCCGGACCAATCCCGTGCTTTATGGAATCGTCTTTTTCCTGATCGGGTTCATCATCAGCGGCCGCCGGATCGGCTTCGAGCCGTACCTTCTGGACATCGCACCGGAGGAGAGCCGCACCGAATACCTGGGGATCCGCGGGTCGCTGAACATCTTGAGCGTCATCTTGCCTTTTGCCGGCGGTCTTTTGATCAGCCGGATCGGCTTTGAGCCGACGTTTGTTCTGGTCAGCGCGATCATGGTGCTGGCCGGTTTATTGGCCCGGAACCAGGAGACGATGGCCCATCTGCCTTAATGTTGTTCTTTGCCCTCTTCCCACCAGTCCTTTAGGAAGTCGGTGCCGCGCCAGACCGGATGCAGCAGGGCCTTGTGGGTGGTTTGCTCACTGACCCACTCGTCGATCCGGGTCAGGCCGTGCGCTTTCCAGTCGGCAAAAAACCGGTTGATTTCAGCCGTGTCGCGCTTGCCTTCCAGCATGGCCCGGTTCTTGATCCGTAACCAGCGCAGGGATAGGCGGGCCTTTTCAACGCGGGTCAGAAGGATCGGGTCCCCCTGGACTTTTTCGGCAGCCCGATCCAGGATCGCGTTGTACTGGCCGAGGCGTTCGGGGGTCAGGTATGGCCGGTCGCACGAGTCGTTGAAGCCTACATGGATGTTCTCCTGCCGGACGATGTCCGTCAGCAGGCGGATGTAACGGCGGATCTCAGGGCCTGCCGCCCCATAGAACGTGTTCAAGAAGTCCTGCATGTGTGCTTCCAGATCACAGTCAGGATCCCAGAGCAGCTTGGCGATCAGGTAGGCGCGCAGTTCGTTGAGGTCGGTGCTGCCGCCGGCTGCCCCGCAGGCCTGTTCGAAAACACCCTTGACGTTGTTGCGCACGAAGGCCTGCATATTCGGCTGCAGGACGTTCCAGTTGGGGAAGGGCATCGGGTAGTGGGCAAAGCAGGTCGTGTAGTCCCAAATGTAAAGCCGGTCGCAGACCTTGGCCCAGTCCTTAAGGTCCGTGATGAAGCGGGAGGCGGTGCCATCCGGGCGCCTGACCGCGCGCGTGGCGTCGTCGCAGGTTTCAAATGAATGCATGAAGCAGGCTTCGATCGAGCACAGGCGCACGCAGACATTATGGCGGGGCCGAATCTTGCGCGGAGCCGGCCGGCTGTACTGGTAGGCCAGCGTATCGATGATCGCGTCGGGGAAATCCTTCTCGATTGCCTCGGCGACCTGGTTGACAAACCAGATCAGGCTGCCGGCGCTGCTGCCTTCTTCTTCGTCGATTTTGCGGCAGTTGTCACACGTGCAATTGTTGGCCCAGTCGTTTTGTGAAACCGAGATCAGGCGGCACGTTGGGTTTTCCGCCAAAGCCTTTTTCACCTTTTCGATCGTGATCCGAAGCACATCCGGGTTGGTCAGGCAGAGCTGGGTCCGTTCCCGCAGCCTCTTGCCATTGACCATGGAGAAATATTCCGGGTGCTCGTCGAACATCTCGGCCGGATTAAGGATATTGCGCTCGAACGTGTGCACGAACCAGGCGTAGGCCAGGTGGCCGCCCCAGTCCCCGCCGATCGGAACCGGACCGTTGATGCGCCGTTTGACTGCGAATTTCGGATAGTCCGTGAAATCTTTATAATTGTGGTAGCGGTACTCCAGCACCGGTACTTGCCGGCAGTCCATGTCGGGCAATTCCAGGTTTTCGCAGGTCGGCACTTTTTCGCACAGAGGCGTGAAGAAACGGCAGCCGAGTCGCTCGAGCAGCTCGTAAGCCGCGTAAAGTATGCCGCGGCACCCGCCGAAAAGTGCCAGGCTATCGC
>JAAZFW010000043.1 GCA_012511525.1 Clostridiaceae bacterium | reverse complement strand
TCACCGACCAGTTCGAACAATACCTGGACGTGATCAATCCGGCCCCGATGTTCTCAGGCACGATCGAAGGCAGCCTGAAGCAGATGAAGGACGCCTACGCGACAGGATCCAAGTACAACAACACGGTCGTCCTGCACACGGGATTCGCCAGCGCGGTGGATTCCCTGATGGCCGTCAAGCATCTCGTCTACGACACCGGGTCGGTGACCCTGGCGGAACTGAAGGACGCGCTGACGAAAGATTGGAAAGGATATGAAATCCTGAGGGCGAAAGCGCTCAACTGCCCGCACAAGTTCGGCAACAACGACAGCCAGGCCGACTTGTATGCCAGTGCCTTGTCGCGCTGGCTGTGCATGAAGGAGAATCTGCGCCCCAACGCCCGCGGCGGTGTCTACAAGGCCGCGATGCACTCGGCGCGCAAATTCATCGATTTCGGCTATGCCACGGAGGCGACACCCGATGGACGAAAAACGGGCGAAGAAATGTCCAAGAACATCTCGCCGGTCATGGGCATGGATACCCGGGGCGTAACGGCACTGGTTCTTTCGGCGACCCAACTGGACCCCTCCCTGTACACCGAAGACTTCAATGTCGACGTGATGCTGCACCCTTCGGCGGTCAGCGGGGAAGACGGCCTGGCCGCGATGAAAGCCGTGCTGGATTTGTACATGAACCGCAACGGACTGGCGATCCAGTTCAATGTATTCGACAGCCAGACCTTACGCGACGCCCAGGTCCATCCGGAGCAGTACAAGAACCTTCAGGTGCGCGTATGCGGCTGGAATGTTCTGTTCAACAATATGAGTAAAGATGAACAGGATGCGTACATCCTGCGCAGTGAACGAATCGCCCCCTGATCCGTCATTCATGGACAAAAAAGACTGGGATCCGCTGATCGCGATTCCAGTCTTTTTTAGTCTTGCCAGACCTCAGGGACTGCTCATCAATAAGTCGCTCTCGAAGAAAAGAGCAGCTAATATCTTAACAGTTCCTTAATTGTGGGCTTCGGCCTGGAGGATATAATTGTCCTGCTCCCAGCGCTCGAGGTTGTTCCAGAGGACATTCCAGCCGCAAACCCGGATTTGCAGATCCTGGTATTTTTCGGGGTGCTGCTGCGCGTCGCGCAGCGATTGGCCGTCAAAGACGTTGAAGTGAATGGCGTGGCCGCCGCGCTGCATGTAGGTCATCAGCAGGCCGCGCATGGCGGTAAGCCCGTCTTCGCCGCGAATGGCCGACGGGTGCAAGGTGACATCGAGCGGAAAATCGGAGGGGAACAGCGACGCATCCATCTTGGTTGCAGACAGGATCAACCCGGTCGCGCCCGCGTGATTCATCCCCGAGGAAGCCGAAATGTTTTTGGACAGCTCATCGCCCAGGATACGCCCGTCTGGTGTCGCCCCGGTGATCGGAGAATGGGAGCGGAAAAACTGCGTGCAGTGCAGCGAAGCGGTGAGGGCTGCCTTGCGCAAGGTGCCCAGGCGCTGGCCGTTGATTTTTCGGGCCATATGCTCGGCCAGTTCCTTGGCGATGCGGTCGACCTCATCCCGGTTGTTTCCGTACTTGTCCTGGTCTTTGCGGATTTCAAGGCGCAGCTTCTCGAAACCGGCCCAGTTCTGGTCGAGAGCCTGCTTCAGTTCGGTTATGGAAATGACTTTCTTGTCATAGACGTATTTCTTGACCGCCATCAGGGCATCGGCGACAGT
>JAAZFW010000383.1 GCA_012511525.1 Clostridiaceae bacterium | reverse complement strand
CCGCCGCCCGGGTTCTTGATCAGGGAACCGGCGCACAAATCGGCGCCCAGCATGCATGGCTCTTGTGTTTCGACAAACTCGCCATAACAGTTGTCGACCAGGATAACGGGGCTGAAGCCGGATGCGCGGACCGCAGCGCAGATGGCCGCGATGTCGTCCGCCAGGAGCGCCCGCCGCATCGTATAACCGCGCGACTTCTGGATGAAGACGACACGGGTCCGGTTCGAAATCGCCCGACGGATGGCGTCCGGGTCCGGCCAGCCTTCCGCGGTCAGCCCGACCTCGCGGTACCTAACGCCGAGGTCATGGAGCGATCCGCTGTCTTGCTTGGCGTCCTCAGTCCCGATCAGGGTCTGCAGCGTGTCGTAAGGCTTGCCGGTCACCGAAAGCAGCTCGTCGCCCGGCCTCAGCAAAGCGAACAGGCACAAAGCCAGCGCCTGGGTGCCGGAGCTGATCTGGATCCGGACCAGGGCCGATTCGGCACCGAAGGCCAGGGCAAAGGCCCGTTCGATCTGCTCGCGGCCGGTGTCGCCGTATCCATAGCCGGTCGAGCCGCCCAGGTAGGCTTCAGACAGGCGTGCTTCATGCAGGGCACGGATCACGCGCAGCTGGTTCTGTTCGCGGACCGTGTCGATTCGCAAAAAAGCAGGACCGGCTGCCTGCATGGCCCGGTCAGCGAGCACACAGACGGCCGGCGATATGCCAAAGGCCTGGTAGGGCGATTTTGTCACGTCCCGTATACCTCGCGGCTGTCCAGGACCCGGATCTGGGCTTGCTCGAGTTTTTCCAATGCCAGCTGGGGATTTTCGACGCGGATGATGACGATGGCGTCGTCAGAAGCGCGCCCGACAAAGGCGTACAGGTAATCGACCGAGATCGAGCCGGAGCTGAGCGTCTCGAGCGCGTCATCCAACGTGCCCGGATGGTCGGCGATCGCGATGGCGATCACGTGCGTCGAGCTAACGGTGAAACCGGCGGCAGACAAGATTTCCTGCGCCTTCTCCGGCTGGTCGACGATCATGCGCAAAATGCCGTACTCCGTCGTATCGGCGATGTACAGTGCCCGGATGTCGATGCTGTGGTCTTTGAGCGTGCGGGTCACTTCGGCCAGGCGGCCGGACTTGTTCTCAAGAAAAACGGAAATCTGTTTGACGAGCACGGGTGACACCTCCCTGCGAAGCTGCTGGCCGGCTTTCACGCCGGCGTGGCGCGGACAAACCGGCTATACGCCGGTGTTCTCCTTCATAATAGCAAATCCTGCCTAGAATGCCTTGCGGTTGAGGTCCTGCAGGCGAGGTGCAAACACGTCGGCGATGGCCTCGATAAAAATATCAGGGCCGATAGCCAAACAATGGGCCATGGCACCGAGCATGACGATGTTGACCGCTTTTTCGCTGCCGGCCTCCCGGGCCAGTCCGGTCGCGTCGAGAGACCGGACGGTCGCGCGGCCGTCGCCAACCTGCTGCAGGCGGTCAGCGACGCCTTCCGGGTAGCGGGCCTGGCCCATGCCGACGGACATGGGGACGACGCGGCTCTCGTTCATCAGGAGCACCCCGCCCCTGGCCAGCAGATGGGCCCAGCGCAGGGCTTCCAGCTGCTCGAAAGCCAAGATGACATCAGCCTGGCCCGGCTCGACCACCGGCGAATGGACCCTGGGGCCCATGCGCACATAGGTAATCACGCTGCCGCCGCGCTGGGCCATGCCATGCACTTCGGAAACGCGCACGTCCAAGCCCTCTTTCAGGGCGACGCGTCCGAGCAGCTTGCCGGCAACCAGAGTCCCCTGGCCGCCGACACCGGCCAGAACCAGATCGAGTTTATTGATCATGATCGATCGCCTCCCAGCTTCAATGCGTCGAAACGGCAGACGCGTATACACAAGCCGCAGCCGTTGCAGCTGTTGGGGTCGATGACGGGATACCCGTCCGGTCCGGCGGTCAACGCCGGGCACATGATCCGGATACAGGCCTTGCAGCGCCGGCAGCGGTCCCGGTCGAGTTGCACGGCGTTTTCCGGGCGTCCTTTGCCGGTCGGAATCAAGGCGCAGGGACGCCGCGCGATGACCACCGAAACGCCCGGGCGGGCCACCTCCTCGGATACGACCTTTTCGACCTGCCATGTGTCCGCCGGGTCGACGACACGCACCGAGGCTGCCCCCAGCACGCGGCACAGCGCTTCCAGGTCGACCGCCGGAGCCTCGCGCAGGCGAATGTCGCGGCCAGTTGCGGGGTTTTGCTGGTGGCCAGTCATGCCGGTAATCGAGTTGTCGAGGATCAGGATCGTCGAATCGCTCTGGTTGTAGACGCTGTTCAAAAGGCCGGTCATGCCGGAATGCAGAAAGGTTGAATCGCCGATCACCGCGACGGTGCGGCGGGAAAACGCCCCGTCGGTCGCCTTGTCCATGCCATGGGCCATCCCCACGGACGCGCCCATGCAGACGCAGGTGTCCATGGCGTTGGTCGGGTTGATCGCGCCCAGGGTGTAACAGCCGATGTCGCCGGTGACGATCAGCTTCAGACGGCTAAGAGCCATGAACAGCCCCTTGTGCGGGCAGCCGGCGCACATGACCGGCGGCCGGGGCGGCGCGGTGCCGAGTTGTTCGCGCGGCAGGGCGGGTTCCGGATTCGGTTGGCCAGACAGGACGCGCCGCAGCAGGGCGACCGAGTATTCGCCCAGCGGCGTGAAGAGATCCTTGCCTTCGCAGGCGATCCCTGCCGCCTTCATCTCGGTCTCGATGACCGGGTCGAGTTCCTCGACGCCGACCAGGCGGCCGACCTTTGCGGCAAAGTCGCGCAGGGCTGTGACCGGCAAAGGCCAGACCAGACCCAGCTTGAAGACGGACGCGTCAGGCAGCGCGTCGCGCACGTATTGGCTGGCGATGCCCGCTGTCACGATACCCAGTTTTTCCGAACGAATCTCGATCTGATGCTGATCCAGGCCGGCTGCGTCCCGGGCCAATTGCAGCAGGCGCTGTTCGACCGCTGCATGGCGCGCAATCGCCATCGCCGGCATCATGACATGCTTTGCGACATCCTTATGGTATTCCTTGACGGTTTGCTCCCTGACTTCGGCCAGGGCGACCGGTGAACGCGTGTGCGACACGCGGGTCGACAGACGCACCAGGACCGGCGTGTCGAAGCGCTCCGAGAGGTCGAACGCCGCCAGAACCATATCCTGGCATTCCTGGCTATCGGCCGGTTCAAAAAGGGGCAGCTTCGCGGCGCGGGCGTAATGGCGGCTGTCTTGTTCGTTCTGTGAGCTGTGCATGCCCGGATCGTCGGCCACGACGATGACAAGACCGCCGTTGACGCCGGTGT
>JAAZFW010000382.1 GCA_012511525.1 Clostridiaceae bacterium | reverse complement strand
GGGCCAGGTTCAGGGATTCGGCTGCCTGTTCGCGGGCTGCCTCAAGATATGTTTTTGCGGCTTCACGTGCCTGCTGCACCTGGTCTGCCGCTTCTTGCTCGGTCTGCCTGATCTGGGCGAGGAAATCTTGTCCTGCCATCTGGTCCCTCCTGTCGCTCGCCGGAGAACACCGCGCGGCGCTCCCGGACATCCGGAAATTTATTATACCAAGGGCGGCACTGAATGACAATGCCAAAAAGTACGGCCATCACGGTTCGATTGCGCTAAAACGCCCCGGCAGGATACGCCGCAAAATCCCCGTCTCTGCCGCTGCGACCAGAAGCGATCCCAGTCCGGTCAGCAAGAGTGTCTCGATCGGAGAAAAATGGAGCGCCAGAGGAGGGACCGCCAGCAAAGCTGCCAGCAGCAGTGCCAGAGCCATGCCGTAGAGCACGTTCAGGTTCTGCTTGACCGCCTTTTGCTCGTGCTCCCAGTGCAGCTTGGGCCAGAACAGCTCGAAAAAGATCCCGCCCAGGTTGGGCATGAGAATACCTCCGGGCAAAACCGCCAGCCAGCTGAGCACCAGCCAGGCCGGCGGCCGCAGGACGGCAGCGGCGAGCAGCAGCGGCAGCAAGGTGCCGGCCAAACTGAACGCCACGCCGGCAGACACTTTGGCCATAATTTGCCGCCACCAGGACATCGGGATGATTTTCATGATGTAAAAGGTCTCCCCTTCGCGGGAGAGGGCGCTTTCCGTGATGCCGTTGGTCCCGGATATGAAGCAGGCGACGGCGAAACAGACCGCGATCGACCAGGCGGCCCCTTTCCCTTGCGGATCAGCCAGAAAGCCGCGCGCGAAGGCGATCAGGGCGCCGCTGTCCGACTCGCCGCCTGCTCCGGCAAGCATCGGCAGCACGAAAAAGACTGGCCAGAGAAAATTCATCAGGACATTGTTCATGAAAAAGACCGGCGTCCGGACAAGAATGCGCACATCCTTGAGCCAGTAGGTCCAGAAGGCCGATCCGCCCCGGCCGGCCTGGCTGAGCTCGGCGCTGGTCAGTCGCCTGCGTTTGGCGGCGGACGTGCCGACGCCGATCACGCCTTTGAAGTAGAGCAGCCGGGCCAGGCGGAACGTCAGAAGGACGGCGGCGCACGCGACCAACAGCAGGAGGCCGAGCTGACCGAGCTGCCGTGTTGCGTTCGGCATGGTCAGCGCGCCGACGGCAAAAGAGGTGCCGGGGAATACAGCAGTGGTCAGCCTGGCGACCGATTCCGATCCGGAGCTGATCATCTGGGCCAGGTCCAGCTCGTCGAAGCCGGCCATCGACTGCGTGCCGAAGACAAAGCCGAACGCCAGCAGCATGGCCAGAATGCCCGCCACCATATTGAACCGGTCCTTGTTGCGGGCCAGCGGCGTAAAGCGCATGATCAGCAAGACCAGGATGGAGGCCAGGCAGAGCGGCACCACCGGCAGCAGAACGAAGACGCCGGCCAGAAACAGGTAGAAGCTGACGCCGGCCTGGCTGCGGATACCGAATACCACCAGGGGCGGCAGCACCAGCACGGCCAGGTAGAGATATTCCCAGGCAGCTGTCACCGCCAGCTTGGCGCCGATGATCTCATCGGCCTGCAGGGGCAGCGGCAGCAGTTTTTCGATGTCTCCGGTGAAGTAGAAGATGCTGATCACGTAAAGGATGCCGAACAGGAACACGAGCACGGTCCCCAGGCTCACATAGAGGCCGACCATCAGGTTCTGCAGGCCGCTTGCGGCCAGCAGGCTGTACAGACCGGCCGAGCTGGCGCTCATGACCGCAACCATATAGACAGCCAGGAACAGGAACAGGATCAAATTGCCAAATTGGCTGCGCCGTTTGCGCCTGCTGCCACCGGCTGTCATACCTGAGCCTGATCCGCGAAACAAGACAACCGCTAGCCGGACCAGGTTGGTCATGCCATCTCACCTGCCGTTTCCGAATGGTTGACCAGCTCGAGGAACATCGACTCCAACGACCCGTCCTGGCGAAACTGCCTTTGCATATCGGCGATCGAGCCGCAGAACAGGATGCGTCCGCGGTCGATCACGGCGACCCGGTCGCAGACTTTTTCCGCGACATCGAGCACGTGGGTCGAAAAGAAGACCGTCTTGCCGCTGTCCGCCTGGGCGCGCATCATTTCCTTAAGCACAAAAGCCGATTTCGGATCCAGCCCGGTCATCGGTTC
>JAAZFW010000381.1 GCA_012511525.1 Clostridiaceae bacterium | reverse complement strand
TGGGGACCTCGGGATGCTCTACTGCGAATAGAGCAAGCAATCCCGGGGTCTTTTCTTCACCCCTATCGTGTTGTAGTACTGGCCATTATACCCGGCAACTCCGGTACGGGCAAATCCGGTAGCTTTATGCTAGTTTTTCCCGGCCTAAGCATCTGGGACATGGCGCGCTGGCGGGTACCCTTGAGAATCTGGCGGAACTGCTGCTATAGGCCGCGATGAGCGACCTGCGCGTTCCCCTCTGCCAGCTGGGCAATCACCTTAAATCCAGACGGTTAGCAAGCAATACCAAAACAATCGTTCGGCGATGTCTTTCGTGATGTCAGGGAATGAAGAAGACCGCTGAATCGCCATAGATTCAGCGGTCTTCCCTGGTGCGGCCAATGGGACTTGAACCCATACGGTTGCCCACACGCCCCTCAAACGTGCGCGTCTGCCAGTTCCGCCATGGCCGCAGGCTGACTCGAAGGACAGGGTTTTCGGGCATAGCCATTATAAGCATCCGGCGATTTGTTTGTCAACGCGTTCCCGGGCACGCAGACGGCTTTTTTGCGGTTTTGGTCTGCGCCGGAAGGGAAATGCCTCATCTCGCTTGATCTTGGGGCGTTCCGATCTCCGAAATGCTGTGTTGGCAGGCGGGATCGGACTGTTTGGCTTGAAATCAGATTTTCTTGTGTTATGATGGGAAACGTAGTGCCGCGTGAGCGGCAGGGAAGGATGGTAGGATTATGGTGAAGTATGTCATACTGGGAGCATTCCTGCTCCTGATGGTTCTGGTTGGTGTTTTCAGTTCCCGCAAAGTCAAGACGACGGATGACTACGTGCTGGGCGGCCGCAAGATCGGCCCCTGGCTGTCAGCGTTCGCTTATGGGACGACGTATTTCTCTGCGGTCATTTTCGTCGGGTATGCCGGGCGCTTCGGCTGGAACTTCGGCCTGGCCTCCACCTGGATCGGCATCGGCAACGCCATTTTGGGGACGTTGGTCGCCTGGCTGATCCTGGCCGAGCGTACCCGTCGCGTCAGCCGGGCGATGGGCGCCAGCACGATGGCCGAGTTTTTCCGCAAGCGCTACGACAGTCCCGGCCTGGAGCGCTTCGCGGCCCTGATCATTTTCGTGTTCCTGATCCCGTACTCGGCCTCGGTTTACCAGGGCCTGGGCTACATCATGCAAAACTTTTTCAGCGACTCGATCCTGTCCGATATCCGTGTGAGCATGCTCCTGATGGCCGTGATCACCGGCATCTACCTTTATTTTGGCGGTTACGTGTCGACGGCTATCAACAGCGTGATCCAGGGCCTGATCATGACCTTCGGCGTTATCTACATGGTGTTCCGGGTCGTCTCCCTGTCCGGCGGTTTGGCCGACGGTATCGCCGGCCTAGCTGCGATCAGCACGGATAAGCTGCCGGCCGGCACCTTCACCTCGGTGCTGGGGCCATCGCCGCTCGATCTTGTCACGCTGCTGCTGATGACCAGCCTGGGGACAATGGGACTGCCCCAGATGATCTCCAAGTTCAATGGCATCCGCGACCGCAAAGCGGTCAAGCGGGCAACGATCATGAGCACGGTTTTTGCCCTGATCATCGGGGGCGGCGCCTATTTCATGGGCGGATTTGCCCGCATCCTCAACGCCAAGCTGTCGATCAGCTTCGACGCCGCCAACCTCGACACCCTGATGCCCGCCATCTTCCAGGTGATCCTCAGCCCGGAGATGATGGCCGTGCTGGTGATCCTGATGCTGTCGGCCTCGATGTCGACCCTGGCGGCGGTTGTCCTGGTTTCCGCGCCGACCTTCAGCAAGACGATCCTCAAGAAAGACAGCATGCTGCCGATGCGGCTGTTGTCCTTGCTTTTTGTCCTTATTTCCTACCTGGTCGCCGTCATCCCCAGCGCCATCGTCACGTTGATGTCGTTTTCCTGGGGCGCCGTTTCCGGCTCGTTCATCGGGCCGTACCTCTGGGGCCTTTATGACCGCAAGCTGACCCGCAGCGGCGCGGCGGCCGGCATGGTCTCCGGATTGGGCACTGTCGTCATCGGCGGCGCCATCGTCCTGCTGACAAAAAGCCCGACAGGCCTTTGGGCGCCCCGCCTGGCGGTCCTGGCCCTGATCGTCTCGTTGCTTGTCACACCGCTGGTCAGCCGCCTGGCCGGCAGCCGTGCCGTTTTGCCTGAAGGCGCCAAATACCTCGACAAGGCGCAGGATGGCGCGGCAGGCAAAGCATAACCATATACCGAAGGAGTGTCTGACCCATGATCTGGAATCAAGCCGAACAACTACCCGCCCGGGAGATGGCAAGCCTGCAGCTGGAACGGCTGCAGCGTGTCATCCGCCACGCCTATGACCACGTGCCCTTCTACCGCGAGCGATTAGCCGCCGCCGGCCTCGAACCGGAATCGTTCCGCTCGCTCAAGGACCTGGAGCGGGTTCCCTTCACGGTCAAGACGGATCTGAGGGATCACTACCCCTTCGGCCTGTTTGCCGTCCCCCAGCAGCAAATCGTGCGCTACCACTCGTCGTCCGGCACGACCGGCAAGCCGATCGTGGTCGGCTACACCCGGGCGGACATGGAGAACTGGGTTGACTGCTGCGCCCGTGTAGCTGCGGCAGCCGGCGTCACATCCGACGACACCTGCCAGATCTCGTTTGGCTACGGCATGTTTACCGGCGGATTCGGCATGCATGCCGGGATCGAGCGCATCGGGGCGGGCGTCGTGCCGATCTCCAGCGGCAACTCCGAGCGCCAGCTGATGTTCATGCAGGATTTCGGCACGACCGTGCTCGTGGCGACACCGTCGTATGTCCTCCACCTGACAGAAGTGAAGAAGAGCCTGGGCATCGACAGCAAGGACCTCAAACTGCGCGTCGGGCTGTTCGGCGGCGAGGGGCACACCCCCGAGATGCGTAAGCTGATCGAGGAGCGGCTGGGCATCATCGACACCCAAAACTACGGCTTGACCGAAGTCATGGGACCCGGCGTGTCGTACGAATGCCTCGAGAACTGCGGCATGCATATCAACGAAGACCATTTCTATCCGGAGATCATCAACCCCGATACCGGCGAAGTGCTGCCGGAGGGGGAGGAGGGCGAGCTCGTCCTGACCACCCTGACCAAAGAGGGCATCCCGATGCTGCGCTACAGGACCAAGGACATTACGCGCTTGACGCGCGAGCCATGCCGCTGCGGTCGGACCAATGTGCGCATGGACCTGGTGCGCGGCCGGACCGACGACATGATGATCATCCGCGGCGTCAATGTCTTTCCGTCACAGATCGAGGCGGTCCTGATGACCATCCAGGGCATCGGGCCGCATTACCAGATCATCGTCACCACGGAGCAGTTCATGGATCGCCTCGAGGTCCAGGTCGAGCTGATCGATGGCCAGCGCCTGGAGCGATACGGCCAGCTGCAGCAGCTGATCGGGGAGATCCGTCAGAAAATCCGCACCGTCCTGCAGATCGATGTCAAAGTCACGCTGCTCAACCCCCAGACGCTGGAGCGCACGGCGGGCAAAGCGAAGCGCGTGGTCGACCTCAGGACGAGCCGGACGTTCTGATGCGCTTGCGCAGCAAGCCGGAATCGCGGATAATGGACAAAGCGCCTCTGGCGAAGACTAACAGGAAAACGTGGTGAAATGATTTGAAGGACATACTCCTGGGCAATGAAGCCGTGGCGGCGGGCGCTTATGCGGCCGGCGTCAAGGTTGTTTCGTCTTACCCCGGAACACCCAGTACAGAAATTACCGAAGCCGCTGCCCGTTACGACCGGATCTGGTGCGAATGGGCCCCCAACGAAAAAGTGGCCCTCGAAGTGGCGATCGGGGCCAGCCTGGCCGGCGCCCGCGCGATGACCTGCATGAAGCATGTCGGGCTCAATGTCGCCGCCGACCCGCTTTTCACATCGTCCTACACCGGCGTCAACGGCGGTCTTGTCATCGTCGTGGCCGACGATCCGGGCATGCACAGCTCACAGAACGAACAAGACAGCCGCCATTACGCCCGCGCCGCGAAGCTGCCCCTTTTTGAACCGGCCGA
>JAAZFW010000380.1 GCA_012511525.1 Clostridiaceae bacterium | reverse complement strand
TCCAGCTGGAGCTTGAGCAGCGCTTCGGATTCGGACAGCTGCCGGGTGGACAGGTGCGGCCGGCTGATGTGGCAGCGCTCCAGAAATTCGATCCGGATCCGCCGCCAGGGCCCAATCACGATGAAGTCGCCGTTGCTGGTGTGGTTGTCGCGCATCAGGTTCCAGGGCACGATTTCGCGGTTGGTGCCCTGCCTGTTCCAGGGGTCCCAGGTTTCTTTACGGCCCCAATTGCAGGCCTTGACCTCAATGATCAGCTCGTTGTCCGGTCCTTCCCGCAGCTTGTCGCCGACGGCAACGACCGGTCCGCCGAACATGCCTTCGTGGTCGCCGAGCAGGATGCCGTTCAGCCACAAACGCGCATAGTAGGCGATGCCGTCGCAGCACAGGATGGCCTGGCGCTGCAGCTGCTGTGCCGTGACGGCAAAGCGCTTGCGGTAGTACCAGACCTTCTCGTCGACCCAGTGGTATTGCTTGCTGTTGACGCCGATGTAAGGATGCGGCATGACGCTGGCATCGTGCAGGCTCCAGAAGAGCGAATCCGGCAATCTGGCCTGCCAGGACCAGGGCAAAGCACCCGGATCTACGGCAGGCTGGTCACGCGCGCACAAGTCCCAGCTGCCGTCCAGCTCGAGATGCGATTCGGGCAGTGTGCGCGGCTCGATGTAATAGGGGTGATTCAGCGACGCCATTTGGACCTGCCTTTCCGATCCGCTTCAGCGGATCCCCATACCGCCGTCGACATAAATGTTTTGACCGGTGATGTAACGGCCCTGTTCGGAACACAGCAAGAGGACAATGCCGCTCAGATCGTCGGCTTCGCCAAATGATTTAAGCGGAATCTTGTCCAGAACTGCCTGGGCATAGGCTTCGTTCTGGAGGGCTTCGGTGTTGCGGTCGGTCAGGATGACACCAGGCGCGATGTTGTTGACCGTTACGCCGTGCGGCGCAAGCTGGATAGCCAACGCCTTGCCCATGTGGGTCTGGGCGGCCTTGGTCGCGGCGTAGACGACCATGTCGGGGTGCGGCTTGGCTTCCTGGACACTGCCGACCGTGATGATCCGGCCCCATCCGCGCCCGATCATGCCGGGGGCGTAATGCTGGACCAGCAGCAGGGAGGAGCGGAAGTTGGTGTTGACCTGCTGGTCGATTTCGGCCAGTGGGATTTGGTTCCAGGGGTTGCGGAACTGAACTGAGGCGTTGAGGACCAGGATGTCGATCTGGTTCGCGACCGCCGCCAGGCGCTCGGCGCAGTCGGGCTGCGCCAAGTCGGCCTGGGCCAGACGGCAGCTGACGCCGAAGCGTTCGGCTTCAGCCTTGACCTCGCGGGCCTTTTGCTCGTTGCCGGCATAGTTAATCACGAGATGGGCGCCGCAGGAGGCCAGTCCGAGCGCGATAGCCCGTCCAATGCCCCGGCTGGCGCCGGTGACCAGGGCGGTTTTACCCTTGAGATCGTAAGGTCCGATCGTCATGTCTGTCACCATGATGTACCTCGTCCTGTCAGCGATAAGCTGGCAAATAGTCGCCGTGGGCCTCAATCATCTCGTCGACCATGCGCACGATGTCGTCGAGCGACAGTTCGGCCGCCGTATGCGGGTCGAGCATGGCAGCCTGGTAGACATGTTCTTTCTTGAGCGTGTCCGCCGCTTCGATCGCCACCAGGTGGACATTGACAT
>JAAZFW010000379.1 GCA_012511525.1 Clostridiaceae bacterium | reverse complement strand
GACGCCGAAAACCGGATCGAGAGCTTGCTTGAGCGCGATGACCTCGACCTGGTGGTCGTCGCTTCCTACAGTGATGACCATGCTGAAAACAGCAAAACACTGCTGCGCAAAGGCATGACGGTGTTAAGCGAAAAACCGGCTGCGAAAGATGATCAGGAGTTCTTGAGCGTGGTGCAGACGGCCAAGGAGCACGAAGCATCCTACCATGTCTTCCAGCAATACCGCTTTTCGCCGGCCTACCGCAAGATCAAGGACGTGATCGCGAGCGGCAAGCTGGGCCGTATCGTCCAGATCAGCCTGAACTACGACAATTTCGCCCGGCGCTGGGACTGGCAGACGATTCACAACCGAACCGCCGGGAGTTTGCTGAATACGGGACCGCATCCAGTCGACCATGCGCTCGACCTGATGGGCTTCCCGGAAGATGTCTCGGTCGTCTGCAAGATGGATCGCGCCCACACGTCCGGCGATGGCGAAGATTATGTCAAGATGCTGCTGCTGTCGCCCGGCGCTCCGGTTGCGGATATCGAGATCTCCAGCTGCAACGCCTATGCTTCGGATACATTCCTTGTCCAGGGCACCAGCGGCACGCTGCATGGCACGGCCAAGGAACTGGCCTGGCAGTACTACCTGGAAACGGAAAATGAGCCGCGTCCCCTGATCGTCTCATCCCTGAAGAACGAGAAGGGCGAGCCGATCTACTGCCGTGAGAAACTGGTCACGCACCAGGAAACGTGGCAGGCGAGCGAGGAGGACAACAACGCCAAGGGTCTGGCTTTTTACCGGGCCTACTACAAGACCCTGACCGAAAACGCGCCTTTCCTGGTCACGCTGGACCAGGTCAGGCTGCAGCTGCAGGTCATCGGTAAGGCCCATCAGCAGAACGCCGAACTCTTTACGTAAAGGGCAGACAGGCGCTGGTGCGGCCGGGACGGCTGCACCAGCGCGTCCGGACAGGAGGCGAGCGTCATGAGCGGCAAAGAAACCATGCGCGCCCGGGAGCGAGTCGAAACGGCGATCCGCCACCATCAGCCGGATCGGATGCCGATCGATTTGGGTATGTATACCGCCAGCGGCATATCGGCTTTCGCCTACCACCATCTGCGCGCACACCTGGGCCTGTCCACCGACCGGATCGAGCTTTACGAAGAAGTGCAGTGCCTGGCACGGGTCGACGAGGATGTTCTTGATCGATTGCACGCCGATTGCATCCTGCTGCGGCCGCGCGCGCCGGTTTACCGGACGTGGTGTCCGCGCGGAGACTATCGCTTTCTTGTTCCCGAACAGTACCAGCCGCAGTTGAACGAACGCGGCGAGTGGGTGGTGACCGCCGGCCGGCAGCACATGCGCATGCCGCCGGGCGGTTATTTTTTTGACGGCGACTGGATCCGGCTTGAAGATCCCTGGCGTGACGATGTCTTTCCGCGTTACGTGGCGGAAGCCGAGCGATTGTTCAAGGAGACGGACTATTTCACGGCCTTCAAAGGCTTGTACCCGTTTTTTAACAGCAACATGGATTATTTTTGCGACATGATCACCGACCCGGAGACGCTGATCGAAAAAAACCGCCAGCTCGTGCAGCGGGAGCTGGAGCGCGCGGCGCGTTTTGTCCGTTTCCTGGCGCCTTATGTCGGAGCCATCTGCCTTTCCGGTGACCTGGGCAGCCAGCAGTCGCCGTTTTGCCATCCAGAGGATTTCGGGTCTGTCGTGCTGCCATACCTCAAGCAGGTGTGCGATTTTATCCATCAAAACAGCGACACTAAGGTGTTCATGCATTCGTGCGGATCCATCGAGCCTTTGCTGCCGCTCCTGATTGAGGCGGGGATCGACATCATCAACCCGGTGCAGATTTCTGCAACCGGTATGGATGCGGCAGCGCTGAAGCGCAAGTACGGTGACCGGATCGTCTTCTGGGGCGGCGGAGCCAACACCCAGCAGGTGCTGGGCATCGAGCCGCCCAAAGCCGTCCGCGACCATGTCCGGACGCTGGTTCAAACCTTCAAGCCTGGCGGCGGCTATGTCTTCTGCCCGGTTCACAACATCCTCGGCAACGTGCAGCCGGAAAGCATCCTGGCCGCCTACGAGGCGGCATACGAAGCATCTTTTTACGAGGTAACCCCATGAACGGTTGTTTTGTCTGTAAAGAAGGCGGCCGGCTTCGCTATACCTATGGCAACGGCCGGTACGAGACCCTCTGCGAACGTCTGGACATGTGTCCGGACATCATCACCGAAAACAACCTGGAGCAGCATCGCGCCGCTTTGCGTTCGGTCGACGTCATCTTCTGCACCTGGGACATGGTGCCGTTTAGCGCCAGCCAGCTGGCAGCGTACTTCCCCAGCCTGAAGGCGGTTTTCTATGCCGCCGGCTCGGTGCAGTATTTTGCCCGCCCGTTCATGGCACGCGGCATCAGGATCTCCAGCGCCTGGCAGACGATGGCCCGGCCCGTGGCCGAATTCACCGTCGCCATGATCACGCTGGCCAACAAGGGGGCTTTGCCCGCCATGCGCCGCTACCAGACCGAGAGCATGGCTGAGAGCAACAAACCGACCCGGCTGGTCTATCCGGGGACGTATCAGACCGCCGTCGGGATCCTGGGTGCCGGCGCGATCGGCTCCCTGGTGATCAGGATGCTGCAGGCCTACCCGGTGGACCTGATGGTTTACGACCCGTTTATCTCGCGGGAGAAGATGGACCGTTTGAATCTCACGCGTACGTATTCGCTCGAAGACGTGTTTTCCAGCTGCCAGACCATTTCAAACCACATCGCCAACAACCCCCAGACCGTCGGCATGCTGCACTACGGCCTGTTCGCGCGCATGAAAAAGCACGCGGCGTTTATCAACACCGGCCGCGGTGCCCAGGTCGTTGAAGCGGACCTGGCCAGGGCGCTTCGCGAAGAGCCGCTCCGCCAAGCTTACCTGGATGTGACCTGGCCGGAGCCGATCGCACCCGACAGCGAACTGCGACAGCTGCCCAACGTCTTCATTACGCCGCACATCGCCGGCTACGCGGCCCAGGAGGTCAACGAGCTGGCCGACAGCATGATCGAGGAATACGATCGCTTCAGCAAAGGCCTGCCCCTGGCACGGGAAGTGACGCCGTCCATGCTTGAGCACATGGCGTAGCGGAGGGCCGTTATGGAGAGCATGAGCCGGAAAGAGCGCCTGCTGGCAGCCTACGCCAACAAAGCGCCGGACCGCGTCCCGGCCACCCCTGACATCTCCAACATGGTGCCCAGCCGTTTGACGGGCAAACCTTTCTGGGATATCTACTATCGCCAGGATCCGCCGCTCTGGCAGGCCTATATCGATGCCATAAAATATTTCGGCATCGATGGCCGATTCATATACGGCAATCCCCAGATCCGGACCGATGACCAGACCACGAAAACCGAGCAGGTGCTGGAAAAGAGGTCTGACCGCTGGCTGGTCCGAACGGTCGTACACACCCCGGCCGGTGACCTGAGCCGGGTCACCTGCTACATGCGCGGCGATCCGCCGACGGATACCGAAAAGCTGATCAAGCGTTTCAAGGCTGATTTTGGCAAGCTGCGATACCTTTTCCCCCGCGTTCTGGGCTTCGATCCCAGCCTGATGCAAGCTCAGATGGCCGCGCTGGGCGATCTTGGCATTCTGATCACGAATATTGCGGCGCCTGGCCTGCACACCTTTGCCGGCTTGTTCGAGGGCAACCTTGAAGCGGCGACCTATGCCTATTACGACGAACCTGACCTATTCGCCGAACTGGTCGACCTGGCCGACCGCGCGGCTGTGGCTAGGGCGACTTGCGCGATCGAAGCCGGCACGGAAGTGATTCAGACCGGCGGCAGTGGTTCGATCACGATGTCTTCGCCGGATTTATGGCGTACCATGTCATTGCCGACCATAAAAACGATCACCAGGCTGTGCCGGGAAGCGGGCATCCTGTCCTGCGTCCACTCCTGCGGCAAGGAGAAAGCCCTGATCGACGCCTGCTACCACGAGACCGACCTGGACTCGGTCAATCCGCTGGAACAGCCGCCGATGGGCGATTGCAACCTGGCCGAGATCAAACAGCAGTATGGTGACCGCTTGTCCCTGCAGGGGAACTTGCATACGACCCGGACGATGCTGTTGGGCAGCGCTTCCGATGTCCGCCTGGCCGCTCTGGAGGCGATCAGGGCAGCAGGCGGCAGCGGAGGTTTCGTCTTATCAACCGGCGACCAGTGCGGCCGCGATACGCCTGACGCGAATATTTTCGCCATGGTCGATGTCGTACGCGAATTTGGACATTATCCACTGGATCTTGCTTCAATCGATGCAGAAATTATTCGTCTGAGAAGTCAACACTTTAGCGGACAATTTGCTAAGCCACTGCCGACATATGCTTCTGCTGCCACTGTTTCAGGTACTGAACCGGACCAGGTCGAGCAAGGGCTGCCGCAGGTCGCGGCCCGCCTGGCGACGCATGGCGTTTCGATCATGAGCGTGGCCGGTTCGCTGGAAGAGCCGTTTTTTGCCGGCTGCCAGGCCGCCGGCGTCCCCCTGATCCGCGTGATGGCGAATTTCAAAGGGGAGATGGGGTATTTTGATGCTGAAGCGGCGATGCGCGCCCAGTTGGAAGCCGCTGTACCGCTCAGTGAGAAATACAATGTCACGATCGGGGTGCAGCAGCATTACGGCAACGGCGTCTTTAACTCGATGGAACTTCGGCACCTCCTGGACGGTTTCGACCGCAACCGGGTCGGCGCCATCTGGGACGCTGCCCACAGCGGCCTGGCCGGCGAAGACGCAGCCAAGGGGCTCGGCATCGTCTGGGATTACCTGTGCCTGATCAACCTCAAGGCGGCCTATTACAAACGGGTCAACGGGCCGGAGGCTGAACAGGCCCGGTTCAAGCCATACTTCACCACAGCCCGTCACGGCAACACCGATTGGGACAAAGCGCTCGCCTTTTGTCACGCACACGGTTACCAGGGCCCGGTCTGCTTCCCGGCTGAATATACGGATGAAGCCAATGTGCTGACCTACATTGCCCAGGATTTGGCCTACGCCAAGAGCCTGATGCAACAGGACGCCTAAGAGCGGTCTTGCTGCGGATCCGGATAGGTTTCCCGGATGAAGGCGACCGAACGACGGATCAGGTCTTTTAGCACATCGAGCCGGATATCGGCTAGCTTGTTGACATAGACGCAGCCGACGCCTGCGGTATGTTTGCCCAACCGCGCCAGCAGCTGGTCGCGTTCAGGGAAATAGGCGGCCAGGTAGAGGCTGATCTTCGCCTTGCGCGGCGAGAAGCCGACGACCATCGCATCCCCTTCGTGGCCTGAATCATAGCGGTAGTGGTAGGAACCGAAACCGACCAAGTCCTTGCCCCACATCCCGGCCTCCAGCCCGGTCACTTCCCGGAACAGCGCCAACAAGTGCCGGGCATCTTCCTGTCGGGCCGGATTTTCGATTCTGGCGATAAAATCTGCCGGCTGCTCGCCGGTGATCCTGGTTTTTTGCTCGTACGCCATGGTTATCCCTCCGATCTTTGCAACAAGGGTAACATGGTCAATGATTCTTTGCTGTCACACAGGCACCCATGGCGCGTCAGATCATCTCAATCTGCCGATCGATTGCGGCAAGCAGCGCATCGAGCAGTCGATCCACCGTCCCGGCCGGCCGTTCTTCCGGGAAATGACCGACCGACAAATTGATCCGCCCCCGATAGCTGTGTACCGCTAATAAGAGTGCCGGTGCGTGCATGGCCTGACCAAAGAAGTCGACCTGGTCGACCGTACCGTCGCCAAAATCTATTGCCTGGTTCGACCAGTGTCCCAGATTGGACAAAAGCGGCGCGGCATGCTGACTCGACCGGGCTTTTTGCCAGGCCGACGCCAGGCTGGCACGCACATCATCATATGGACGCAGCGAGAGCAGGTGCAGCAACGCGGCGGAATGCAGATCCGCCCGCTGCTCCCGTAGCTCCTTCAATTGCCGATCCAGTTGCTGCAGCTGCTCTGGCGTGTAGGGAAGTCCATCTGCGGTAAGATTGGCTGAGAACCGGATGGGCAGCATGCCGGACAGATTGCCGAGGATTTTGTTTTGTCCGGACGGCAGGTAACGGCGCAGATCGCTGGTAACCTGTACCAGTCGGACAGCGTCCCGCTCCGGTTCGAGAGCCGTTTCAAGCACTTGGTGCAGTCCAGCCAGCAACAGCGTTGTGACGGTCACACCGGCCCTTTTAGCAGCCAGCAGCCAGCTGTTGCTTCGCGGGTCGCTGAGCATGCGCACCGCGTAGACTGGCCTGGTCTGCGCTTCAGGCCGGATATCGCCCGGCAGGCCCCAGCCGGCTTGCAAGGCGGCCAGGTCAGGGCGGAACAGCCGGCGCGGATCGGGGCTGCCGGCGGCGGCAAACAGAGGCAGCATAGAACGGCTGGCGACAGCGGGCAGCGGGTCCGGATCAGTCGCTTGCTGCTGCCGGTACAGGCCGGCCAGCAGGACCGTCAGATCACGTAAACCGGCAGCATCCAGCAGGGCATGATGCGCGCGGATCAACAGGTAGTCGCCTGATGGTCCGGATGTGTCATGCGACCGGATGACCAGGAGCTGCCAGGATTGGCCGCTGTCCGGCAGCTGCTCGGAGGTCAGGCGCCGGATGGTGTCTGGCATCGTTCGGCTGACGACAAGGGCGCACCAGCACTCATCCGGCAGATCGAGCGGACGCCAGACCGGCGGTTCGCACGCGTCGTCGAAGCGGCAAGCCAGCACAGGCTCGTCTTCCAGCAGCTGCCGGACGGCCAGCCTCAGCCTGCCCAAATCCAGCGGCTTATCCAGCTGCAGGCCGGCTTGCAGAACCGACCAGGCGCTGGAGTCGTCGGCAATCCGGTTGATCCAGTCCTGACCGGTGGTCGGGTAAGCAACAGGAGCGCGTTCCGCTGCTGCTTTCCCGTTGAACCAACTCCGGATCCTGGCAGCAGTTTCTGCGTACCAGCTGATCCGGAAACCGGCATCCAGAAGACCGTAGCGGATCGTGGCCATCCAGTAAGGGAAACCGGGCCATTTTTGCGCCTTCGGATCGTTTTCCAGCTTCACCAGAGCCTTTTGCATCATCGCTTGTCTTTCCTGGTGACCTTGGCGCAGACGCTGCAGCTCGTCTAGCAGAAAGTCCTGTTCAGCCGCGCCGGCAAATGTCATTTTCAACAGCAATTCCAGTCTGGGCGGCGTCGGCCGGACCGGTTCGGTCAGCCATTGCTTCAAGGCCGATCGGCCGAGCCCGGTTATCTGGTAAACGATCCGGTTGCGGCCAGACGCCTGCCCGGTTGGGTCGGCGTCCTTCGTTATCGGCTCGATCAGCTTTTCATGCACAAGCTGATGCAATACAGGATACAAGTGCCCGTAATTTTCGTTCCAGAAATGGGCGACACCTGCGTCACAGAATCGCTTGATGTCGTATCCGCTGGCCGGATACAGGTTTAGAACACCGAGAACCGCATAACGCGTCATATTCATTCTGGTCATCTTGATTGGCCGGACCGCCAGGCCGGCGCTCCTTTCTTCTTTTTCAGGCAGATCGGTTGCTTGCGAGCAGGCTTCTCCTTTTAATATATCACTCTGAT
>JAAZFW010000378.1 GCA_012511525.1 Clostridiaceae bacterium | reverse complement strand
GCTCCAGGCACGAACCGCCTCTCTCGGGGTCGTCAGCTGGACGAGCGCCGGGTGCGGCTCGGTCAGACGGTGCCCCAAAGCGTTCAGAAGGGTGTAGCCGTCGCCCTGGCAGCCAACAGCCGGGGCGGCCAGTCCGCCTGTCGTGACGACAACCTGTCCTGCCGCCAGGCACAGCTCCCGATCAGACAAGATGGTCAGGCGATCTTGTGACGATGGCCGGATGGCAACCGCTCGCCAGCCGGTCAGAACGGCGATGGGCAGCCGATCCAGCTCCTGCCGGAGCAGGTCCAGCACCGCGGATGCCTGGTAGCTATACGGGAAAACCCGTCCGTCTGGATCGGTGCGGCAAAGAAGGCCCAGTTTCCGGAACCAGTCGAGCGTCTCGCTAAGATCGAAGCGGTTCAGCGCCGCATCGGCAAAGGCCGGGTCGGCCCCATGGTAGGCAGACCGGTCCAGCGGCTGGTGGCTGAGGTTGCAGCGCCCGTTGCCCGTGGCCAGCAGTTTGCGGCCGACGCGTTCCTGCTTTTCCAGCAGCACGACCGGTAAATGGCCTGCCGGCCTTTCTTCGGCCGGCAGGCGAAGCAGGTCTTGAGGCCATCCCGACCGGTCCGACCAGATCCGGCCGGCCGCGATGGCGCAGGCCAGGCCGGCGGCACCGCCGCCGACGATGGCAACCGCGCAGGTTGGGGTGCGTTCAGCGGTCTGATCCATCTGGATCTGCACGGCGCCCGGCCAACGCCAGGCAGCGGGCCAGTTTGCTCTTGTTTTCCGGCACAAGGCCGAAACGGATCGCCAGTTCTTCGCCCAATGCGACCAAATCACGGGCGTCGCCTTCCCTGAGCTCAAGCTCAAGCTCACACAGCGGGGCGCTTTGGCCGCCGCCGCGCAGCTCGCCTTCGTCCAGGGCAAGCTCCATCAGGGTGTCCCCGTAGCCGATGTCATAAGCCTGGCGCGTAAAGACAATCTGGCAGACTTCGACAAGTGTCTGGCCCGCAACCAGGTGCAGGATATCGTAGAGCAAGTCGTCCGGGTCACCGTCGCTGACCGCCCGCCTCATGAACGCGTCAAGCTCAAATCCGCGTTCCGGGTTTGCCAGGGGGTCGTCATCCGATGTGAGTTCAACCGACCATTCCAAACGCTGGTGCAGGCCGTCACCGGCCGGACCGCCGGACTTGACGGTCATGATCCGGCTCTCGTTCTCGGTGCGCAAACGCAACGCGTGGCCGTGTGCGGCCAGCAGGCCATCCGGCGTGTCGAAATAGCGGCTGTCCATTGCGATCTGCTGACCGGAACCGGGCATCAGGAGGTTGGTCAGATAGGGGTCCTGGACGATCGCGCCAAGACTTGGCAGTGTGCTGGCGTTGAGTTTGATTTCGGTTTCCATGGCTCACGTCTCCTCGAGCAGGCCGGTCAGTTCGTCCAGGCGATCGGCAAACTCAAGCATGGCGTCCCGGACCGGTTCGGGCCCGGACAGGTCGACCCCGGCCTCCTGCAGCAGCCGCAGCGGGTAGTCCGAGCTGCCGGAACCCAAGAAGGCCAGGTAGCGCTGAACAGCGGGCTCCCCTTCGGTCAGAATCTGTCGGGACAGCGCCACAGCGGCGGAAAAACCGGTCGCGTACTGGAACACGTAATAGGCGTTGTAAAAATGGGGGATACGGGTCCACTCCCATTTCATATAGTCGTCGATCACCAGGTCCGGACCGAAATACTGGCGCAGCAGATCCAGGTACAGGCTGCAGATGCTCTCGGCGGTCAGCGCTTCGCCCTGCTCGGCTCGCTGGTGCACGCGCCACTCGAATTCGGCAAACATGGTCTGGCGGAAAACCGTCAGGCGGAATTCCTCCAGAAAATGGTTGAGCAGGTATTGTTTCTCATGCCGGCCTTCGGCCGTACTGGTGTAGCAGGCCTGGAGCAGGGTGCGCATCATGAGGATCTCATTGACGGTGGACGCGATTTCCGCCAGGAAGATCGGGTAATGGGCCTGCGGGTAGGGACGCTTGTTGCTGAACCAAGTGTGCAAGCTATGCCCCAGTTCGTGCGCGAGGGTGAACAGGTCGGACAGGGATCCGCTGAAATTGAGCAGGATGTAGGGGTGGGTCTTGTAGGTTCCCCAGGAATAGGCGCCGCTGGTCTTGCCCGGCGTTTCGAGCACGTCGATCCAGCGTCCGGTCAGGTGGTGTTCGAGGGCCTCCAGGTAGACAGGCCCGAGTGGGGCCAGGCCGCGCCGGATGATCGCGCAGGCTTCCTCAAAGGTGTAGTTCTTGGCCGGCACGTCCAAAAGCGGCAGGTAGGTGTCGTAGATATGCAGGTCCTGGTAGCCCAATTTCCTCCGGCGCAGGTCCAGGTATCGGTTCAGTGTTTTTTGTCCGTCGTGGACGGCGTCGATCAGGCCCTGATACAAGCTGACCGGCAGGTTGTCTTCGAAGAGCGCCGCACTGAGGCTGGTCTCGTGCTTGCGGGCCAGCGCAAAGAGCAGATCCGCCTTGATGCGGGTCGCATAAAGGGTTGCGAGCGTCCGGCCGACATCGGCGAACGCCTGGTGCACCCGGGCGAACGCGTCGGCGCGCACCTTGCGGTCGCGGTGCTCGCGCAGGCGGCCGAAAACGGCCGGCGTCAGCTCGATCGTGCCGCCCTCCCCGTCCTCGATCGATCCAAGCTTGATGTCGACATTGTCCAGCATGGTGTAAGTATGCCCGATACCCTCGGCCACCGGGCCAAAACGGGACAACAACGCTTCCTGCTCTTCCGGCAGGATGTGCGGTTTGGTTCGCAGCAAATTCTCGAGCTGGTGCCGGTAAGGCTGAAGACCAGGTTCCGCCTCCATGTAGGTGCGCAGCGTCTCTTCCGGGATCGCCGCGATTTCCGGCGACAGGAAAGCGGTGGTCGCGGCCGACTGGTAGTACAGGCCGGTAACACGATCCGTCATGTCCTGGTACAGGCTGCTGCCGTTGTCCTCGTCGCGCCGCATCCGGGCATAGGTGTAAAGCTCAAGCAAATCCATGTCCAGCCGGCTGGAATCCTGCATGGCTTGAAGAAGGCTTCGGGCAGATTCGCCCAGGTGGCCTTTATGTCCGGCAACCTGGTCCAACAGGGGCCGGATCTGCGTCAGGGCAGCCTCCCAGGCTTCATCGCTCGCGAAAATGTCTTCAAGACGCCAGCGGT
>JAAZFW010000377.1 GCA_012511525.1 Clostridiaceae bacterium | reverse complement strand
TTTCCATCTCCAGGCGGAGATGGAACTGCCACGTGTCATAGGGCTTGATGATCTGGTCGTAGCCGGCCAGAAGTTCCTGTTCCCGGCCCCTGATCCGGCTGGTGCTCGGTTCGATGCCCAGGGCGTAATCGCCGGTTTTCATCGATTTCCACTGGACCAGCCAGGGCAGTTCGCTGCGCTGCCAGGTTAGTGAGGCAGCCATGCGCAAATCCGGCCGGACAAGGCGCACATTTTCCTCCGGTTTGCTGCCAGGCAGCGGGAGATGGAAAAAGACCTGCTCCGGACAGCCGTCGACCGGTTCGCTGATCAGGTCATGCTCGGCCAGGCCTCCGGCCGCCGCTTCGGTGCGGGGAATCACCTCGCCGGGCGCGAACTGCATCTGCAGCTCAGGTCCTAAAAACGGATGGCCGAAATTAAAGTGATACAGCAAAAACAGCGGTTCCGGCTCAGCCGCTTCGTTCTGCACGGTGTCCTCCCAATGGATGGAGGCGCCGAATAGCGGCAAAGTCAGCTTGCGCTTCAGGACCAGGTTATGGCCAAAGAGCGCGGATTCGCGCATCTGGCCGGTCAGGGTCAATGTGCCTGCTTCGGGATCGAGCTGGATGCCGACCTGCTCGGCAGGCATGGCGCCGATCTGGCCATGAACCGGGTGAACCTCGCCGTCGTGTTCACAGGCGGGACCGGTGTTTCTCAGTCCGCAGGTCGCCAGCATGCCGCCCGGCCAGCTGGACGCGAACGCGTCGCAGCCAGGCATCACGCGGCCGCTGAGCAGACCATTCTTGCTGGCAAAGCCGATGTTGACGCCCTTGTAGCGAAGCTCGTACAGGTCGAGCGCACGGCTCTCCAGGAACAGTGCCTGCAGGCCGCCGGCTGTCTTTACGTCGATCAGGCGCATCTGGTCGCCGCCGCCCTCGCTCAACTGCAGGCGGCGCACGCTGTAAAGCTGGTCCGTTGATCCCGTGTAGCGCTTCTGGTCCCGATAGCTGAGCGGTTGAACGGGCCGGCCCATCTCAGGCCACCTCGATCGTGATGGAGGCGATCTTCTGCGCGACAACCGGCCGGTCCTGCCGGCCGGTCTCAACGGAGGCGATCCGGTCGACGACGTCGAGGCCTTCGACGACGCGCCCGAACGCCGCGTACTGGCCGTCGAGATGCGGCGCGTCCCGGTGCATGATAAAGAACTGCGATCCGGCGGAATCCGGATGCATGGCGCGGGCCATGGAAATGACGCCGCGCTTGTGGCAGATCGTGTTGGCGACCCCGTTCGCCGAGAACTCGCCCTTGATCTGGTAGCCCGGCCCACCCATGCCGGTTCCGTCCGGGCAGCCGCCCTGGATCATGAAGCCGGGGATGACCCGGTGAAAGATCAGGCCGTTATAAAACCCGCTTTGCGCCAGCTTGACAAAATTGTCCGTGGTCAGCGGCGCCTGCGCGCGGTCCAGCTCGAGGACAATTCTGCCGCCCTCCTCCATGGTCAGGATCGCTTTGGTCTGCGTGGGGTTTCCCTCTTGTTGTGTTGACATCGTTCGTCCTTTCCGCCTGGATGACCAGGCTGGCGTATTGATGCGGCGCTGCCTGGCAGATCCTAGATCAGCTGCTTGTTGGCGTGGAGCAGCGCGTCCTTGATGTCCCAGAGCTTCTGGGACAAATCGACATAGTATTCCTGGGGGTTTTCGAAACGCTTCAGGGAGTCCCAAAGCAGGTCGATCTCATGGGCACAGTAGTTGCGGGTCGTCTCGATCGGCACCCGCTCGTAGACCAGCTTGCCCTGGACGAAGACAGGCTCGAGCAGCCGGCGGGCCCGAAATCCGGTCACCAGCTTGCGCTTCCAGGTGTGCAGCGGGTCGAACAGCTCATAGGGCTTATTCTCATCGATGGTTTCATCGGCCAGTGTAATCAGGTCGGCGATCGCCTTGCCGGTCGCCAGGTCATAGAAGCGCCAGACATCCTTGCTGCACGGATTGGTGATCTTGCCGGCATTCTCGGAGAATTTCATGCGCGGCAGCACCTGGCCGTCTTTCTCGATCGCGGCCAGCTTGTAAACGCCGCCGAAAACCGGTTCGTTGCGCGAGGTGATCAGGCGTTCGCCGACACCGAAGGCATCGACGGCCGCGCCCTGGCCGATCAGGTCGCGGATGATGTATTCGTCGAGCGCGTTGCTGACCGTGATGCGGCAGTCCGAAAGACCCGCGCGGTCCAGCATCTCCCGGGCCCGGACGGTCAGGTAGGTGAGGTCGCCGCTGTCGATACGGATCCCTTTCAGGCGGTGCCCTGCCGGCTCCAGCACGTCCTTGGCGGCCCGGATGGCGTTCGGGATGCCTGATTTCAGGACATTGTAGGTGTCAACCAGCAGGACGGTGCTGTCCGGGAACGAACGGGCGTAGGCGCAAAACGCGTCGTATTCCGACTCGAAGGCCTGGACCCAGCTGTGGGCCATCGTGCCGACAAGCGGAACCCCGAAGTGCTCGCCGCTGATTGTGCAGGACGTGCCGCTGACGCCGGCGATGTAGGCTGCGCGCGAGCCGAGCACGGCGGCGTCATAGCCCTGCGCCCGGCGTGCGCCGAACTCGAAGACCGGCCGGCCCTGGGCGGCACGCACGATGCGGGATGTCTTGGTGGCAATCAGGCTCTGGTGGTTGATCGTGACCAGCAGCATGGTCTCGATCATCTGAGCCTGGATCAGGGGGCCGCGCACCTTGACGATCGGCTCGTTGGGAAAGATCGGCGTCCCCTCCGGAATCGCCCAGATGTCGCAGGCAAATTTGAAATGGCGCAGGTAATCAAGGAAACGGTCGTCGAACATACCGGTCGACGCCAGGTAGTCGAGGTTCTCTTCGGTAAACTGGAGCGTCTTCAAATAGTCGATCATCTGCTCGACGCCGGCCATGATCGCATAACCGCCGTCCTCCGGGATCGACCGGAAAAACAGGTCGAACCAGGCGATGGTGTCGGCCATGCCATGTTCCAGATACCCTTTGGACATGGTCAGCTCGTAAAAATCGGTCAGCATGCTCATGTTGGTTCTGTCATTCCAGCGCAACGTGTACATCCCATTCACCTTCTTCTTTAACCGGATCCCGCCAGGAGCCGAATACGGCCG